>CAZXNN010000047.1:0-13578 GCA_964641915.1 uncultured Nitrospira sp.
AGAAGAACACGGTACACAATGCGATGGCCCTGTTGAACGACGGCGGCGGCATCGCCTTCGACAATGCCGATGGCATGACCATCCGCGACAACATCGTCACCGACATCATCGGCAACCTCGAGAGTTCGGCACCCGACCTGCCCAACTACCTGCACATCGGCCACGGCATCTACTTCGGCAACACGGTGATCAAGAACACGCTCGTGCAGCACAACACCGTGGCACACTGCGAAGGCGCCGGCATCCACGTGGACCACACGATGGTATCCACCGGCAACCAGATCAAGGACAACGTGCTCTTCAACAACCAGGAGCAACTGAGCATCAGCGACTGGTCGAACTACAACGGTCCGGGCGCTACCTCACCCTACTACGTGGCCAATTTCAACGATGTGTACACCGGCAACGTGATGTACTGCCTGACGAAGGACCAGAAATGCATGCGGATCTATAACTGCCATGGCAACACTCCGGTGGACTTCGGCACCTTCGACCAGAACAGGTACTTCAACCCGTATGAGGAGTTGAGCATCTTCGAACACAACACGTTCAGTGGAGTCCAGACCTACTTCACCCTGGAGAGCTGGAAGGCGGCGCGAAACAACGACCCCAACAGCACCCGAAGCCTGTTGCACTTGAACGAAAAAGAGGTGACCGGCACCCTTAGCGGGAACCTGATCGTGAACGGGAACTTCGACTACAACGTGACCGGTTGGGATGGGTGGCCCACGAACGCTGATGTGACGCACGACTACACCTACCTCGACAACGGCGCACTGAAAGCCTACCTGCCCAATGCCAACCAGTACCCGGATCTCGGGCTGAGGAACCCGGACCAGTTCTCCGTGCAGAACAACCAGTGGTACCGGTTGAGCTTCAGCCTGCAGAGCAACATCCAGGGGATCGTACGCGCAGGGGTGAAGGGCATGACCCAGATGAGCGGCCCGAACATGGTCGCCGAACGCGCCTATCCCTTCAGCACGGAACGGCGTGATATGGAGTTCATCTTCCAGAGCGGACTAGCCGACCAGGCGCTGGCACAGTTCACGCACAACTACACCACGCCCACCTACTGGCTGGATAACGTGATGCTGGAACGGGTGCAGGTGACCAGCGTGGATCCTTCCATCAAGAACACCCTGCTGGTGAACAGCCAGGGTACTGCCCAGAACTTCACGCTCACGGGCTGCTGGAGCGATGTGGATGGTGCCTTGCACAGCGGATCGGTGAACTTGGGAGCATACAGTTCAATGGTCCTTGTTCGCGAAGCCGACTCCGATTGCGGATTGAGTACGCCCTGGAGGATGTCGAATTCCTGCTGGCCATTCACGACCATCTGCGCACGCGCCTCGACAAACTCGGGCGAAGCGAATGGGCGAACGAAGAATTTTCCAGACTGGAAACGGTCGTCGGCGATACACGCCGCGAACCGCAAGAGCGTTACCAGCGTATCCGCGGTTGGGATAGCTTGAAACCGAAGTCTGCCGCCGTCTTGCGAGAGCTGGCCGCCTGGCGCGAAAGCGAAGCCAAACGCCGCAATGTGCCCCGCGGCCGCGTCATGCGCGACGAAGTCCTCCTGCAGCTCGCCCGCCATCCGCCACGATCGGTCGATGAATTACGCGCCGTACGCGGGCTCCATGGGTCGGAAGCGGACCGGCACGGCGAGACGATCCTCAAAACGATTCACGCCGCCAACGCGCTTCCACCTTCCGCCTGGCCCGAGGTGCCCAAGGACCGCAAGCCTGAACCGGAATCGACCGGCTTGGTGGAGCTACTTCAAGCTGTGATGAAGGCCCAATCCGCCGATCAGGAAATCGCACCTACCTTGCTTGCGACGACTGCCGATATCCAGGCACTGGTTGACGCGCGGGCACAGGGCACCACGCCTGATCTTCCTCTGTTGCGAGGCTGGCGGAGAATCCTGCTCGGAAATCTGTTGCTCCAAGTGTTGAACGGGGAGGTCGCCGTGAAAATCGATGCAACCTCGGGGAGGCTTACCTGGTCGTAGGCTGAACGCCTCAGACCTGCCGCCGCGTCCAATTCAGAACAGCCTGATGGCTATCCCCAGCTGAGACGCAGGATGACGGCGTCCCGCCAATTCTGGCACCTGTAACATCTCAGAAGTGCGTACGTTTCTCAGAGGTACCTCATACCTACATCGGTCCCCGCTGGTACGATTCTCGCTCACTTCGGTTCGGGTTCATGCTGTGAGAACACCCGAATGGCGACCTCAACGTTCACACGGTCCTGGCAATGGCTCGCCCCTGGAGGACTCGTTCTGCTCTTAGCTATCGGCTTTCTTCGGCCGCACGGCCTCCCGGCATGGGCCCAGGGACCGATCTCTGCGCTTCCCGTCATCGTGCTGGGATTCGGCCTCGTCTTCGGCTGGTATCTCTCTAGTAGCCGCTTGATTTTCTCGCTCCTGGTACTGGTCTGCCTCGACCGCGGGACGCTGCTGTTTTCTCCAACCGACCCTAATCCTGGCGCGCAGGGCCCGGTCCTGTTCGCGATCGCGACATTCCTGGCACCGGTGAGTCTCCTGACACTTTCGCTCGTCAAAGAAGGCGGCGTCTCGACTTGGAGAAGTTTTGTGAGCCTTCTCCTGATCGTCAGTCAACCCTTTCTTGCCCTGTGGCTCTCTCTACCCGAACAGGCGCATCTCGCCGGTCCGTTCCGGCTTGCTCTGGTCCCTCTTGAGCCCTCCGATTGGACATCGCTATCACAACCGGCGCTCTTGGCATTCGGCTGTGCCTTCATAATGCTGGCCATGAAATTCATCCTCTATCATGACCCGCTCGATGGCGGAGCAGCCTGGGCGCTCCTGACAACCTTTCTCGCCGTACACAGCATCCAATATGGGTGGAATCCGACGAACTTCATTTCGGCTGCCGGCCTCACACTCTTTCTGGCGCTCATGCAAGCCTCGCATGAACGCACGTATCGCGATGAATTGACCGGTGCACTCGGCCGCCTGGCCTACGACGAAACGCTCGCACGGCTGGGAAAGAAATATGCGGTGGCGATCGTGGGGGTGGATCAACTGAAACAGTATCAGAACCAATACGGGAAGACCGTCTCGGACCAAGTGCTGCGCCTCGTGGCGCCGAAGATCATGGCGACGGCAGGGAGCGGAAAAGTCTTCCGTCTTACCGGCGACGAGTTTACCCTGGTGTTTTACTCCAGATCGGCAATAGACACCCTCGCCACGCTTGAACAGATTCGCAAAGCCGTTGCAGAGACGACGCTGCGACTTCGCAACCAGACGCGTGTCCGGGAGGGGAGCCGCTCATCCAGACCCGGCTCGAAAGACATCGACCTTCCCGTCACCCTGAGCATTGGAGTCGCAGAACCGACCGCCACGCACCTGTCACCCACCGTGGTAACAAAAGCCGCCTATCGCGCGCTCTATGAGGCGAAAGGGGAGGGGGGCAACATGCTCAGACGCGGAACCATTCAAATGAATTCGGCTCACACCGCTCCAAGCCAGACCGGCCGCATCGTCGCCTATAGTGAATTCGAGCCCTGACCCTCACAGGAGCGTTTTCACCGTCTCCGCCGGTCTGGCCAACAGCGCCTTGTCATCCTTGACCACAAGCGGACGCTGAATCAAATCAGGATGCTTCACCATCAAGTCCAGTAGCGCCTCCTCTGACAGTTCCTTCTTAGCCAGGCCCAGTTCCTTGTAGATATCCTCTTTCGTCCTGAGCACGTCCTTCGGAGAATACCCGGCTTTTTTCAAAATTTTCTTCAACTGATCTTTCGTAAACGTCTGCTCATAGTAATTCACCGCCGTGAACGGCGTCCCACTGTCTTTCAACAGCTGGACTGCTTGTCGGCACGTGGTGCATGTGGGCTTATGATAAATCGTGATATCGGCCATTTTCGCTCCTTATGAAGAAACCTGCCTTGACGCCATTTTTTCTGCTATGGTAGACCATTCCGAGTTGTTACACACTCACTGCACCACGCCATAACTATGCCACTCGTCGGAACAAGTTCTTCTGGTCAATTCTCCTGCACCGCGACCACTGTGCACACACTTCGTGAGCTCCGCACCAAGCGCAAGGGCCAGCCTGTTTTCGTCTTAGGCCATCTGCTGGACAGAAAAGGCCAGGAAGCCACCTTCGAGGTCTTCAATGACCGGATCGCCCTGGTTAAATTCCCGGATGGCGCCGTTATCGGCTACGACCCGCTGGAACTTCTCCTACCGACGGAAATCGACGACAAGGGTGTGGCTTACTTTGAAATTCGCCCCTGCGCCCAATGCGGCATTCTCTTCCCGCTGACCATCGCCGAACGAGACGCTGATACTGAACCGACCGAGTGCCTAGCCTGCCGGACCTAAGCCCCGCTAGTCGACAAGAGGAGCAATCTCCAGCGCCTTCTTCAGCAGGCAATCACCTGCAAATCCCTGCAACGCCATTGGCAACATACTCCCGTCGACCACGCGAACCGAGGTCACTCGAAAACCTTCGCCGGAACGCTGGCCTTCCAGTCGCATGGCATGGCAAATCTCGAGCTTCTTCCATATCAAATTGCCGACGATGCTCTCCGAGGCCAGCAGCCTGGTGTCGGTGACGGTCCCATCGATCGCTATCTTTACTGAGATTCTCGTCTTGTCTTTGGGTACTTCACTCACCACCGCATAGGCCAGCTGATCCTCCTGAGCCTGCACACTCCCGTGGCCCATTGCGGCCACTCCCATGAGGACGACTCCCGCGATGAGTAGAGCCTGCGTCATTGAGGGCCTCCTAATCCAACCGGCCGGGCGACACATTCGTCCCTTTTCCCGGACGCGGATCGCCATGATTCAGAGTGCTGGTGCCGATCACCTTCTGCGGAACCGACGGCGTTGGGGGAGCCGCAACCGCACGATCCCGCATGCGCCAAAACACAATCGCCGCAGGCACCAGAACCAATAAACCCAAAATCAACATCACGCGAAACACAACCGCACCTCATTCCTCCTGCGCAACACACAACTCAACGACAGTATGCCCATCGGCATTTCCCAATTCAAGAATGGCCACCCTCGGACAGCCCGGTCATGATACGATACTCCGAGGTGAGGGATCGGGTTCAACGAGGAGATCGACGATGCCGCACGATTTCATGCCCGGCCTGGACGGCGTACCGGCTGCGACCTCCTCCGTCAGCGACGTCGACGGCCAACGGGGAATACTCGAATACCGCGGCATTAGAATCGAAACACTCTGTTCCCAATCATCTTTCCTCGAAACTTCGTATCTGCTTCTCTTCGGCCGTCTGCCGACGCAAACAGAACTCGCTCGCTGGACCAGCGACATCACCCATCACCGCCGCATCAAGTTTCGCATCAACGACCTCTTGAAGTGCCTGCCTGAAACCGGACATCCGATGGATGCACTGCAAGCGGCGGTCGCCGCGCTCGGCATGTTCTATCCAGGCCGGCAGGTCAAAGACGCGGAAAACAACTATTGGTCGGCAGTACGGCTCATCGCCAAACTTCCGACGATCGTTGCAGCCTGGGCCAGACTCCGGCACGGCAACGACCCGATCCCCCCACAAGACACACTCGAGTTCTCTGAAAACTTTCTGTACATGCTGACGGACGGCGCGCCGCATCCGCTCTGGAAAGACATCTTTGATGACTGTCTCATCCTCCACGCCGAACATACGATGAACGCGTCGACCTTTACAGGGCTCGTCACAGCCTCGACGCTCGCCGATCCTTATACCGTCGTTGCCTCCTCGATCGGCGCCCTGAAGGGTCCGCTCCATGGCGGAGCGAACGAAGAGGTGATCCACATGCTCCGTGAGATCGGCAGACCCGAATGCGCGCAGGCCTACGTGAAGCAGAGGCTGGCGGGCAAGCACAAACTCATGGGATTCGGCCATCGTGTCTATAAAGTAAAAGATCCTCGCGCCACGATTCTTCAAGGACTCTGCGAGCGGCTCTTTAAAGAAAGCGGGCCGTCGCCCCTCTATGCCGTGGCACGGGAGGTCGAACGAACGGCGGGAGAGGTCCTGCAGGGGAAAGGCATTTACCCCAATGTCGATTTCTATTCCGGCATCCTCTACGACCAGATGAGCATCGACACGGATCTGTTCACGCCCCTCTTCGCCATGGCCCGCGTGTCAGGGTGGCTGGCCCACTGGCTGGAACAGCTGCGGGAGAACAAGCTCTTCCGCCCGGACCAGATTTACTCGGGGGAACACAATCGCCCCTATACCCCCTTAACCCAACGCTAAGGGAGCCTCTTTGCGCGTCCCCCCTTGACTCCCTGCCCATTGCGATTATCTGTGTGGTTGTAAGCAGAACAGACGCGGCGCCGGCGTCAGGCACGACGAACACAACACATAATTCGTATGGAGGTATGCCATGACCGCACTGATGCGTTGGGATCCGTTTCGCGAACTCGAAGAGATGTCAGATCGACTCAACCGGATGGTGGCCCGTCCTGCAACCAAAGCCAATGGGAAGGAAGCGTTGACCGTAGCGGACTGGATGCCGACCGTCGATATCAGCGAGACCGCCGGGGAATATGTGATTCAGGCAGAGCTGCCTGAGGTGAAGAAAGACGACGTGAAAGTCACGCTGGAAGAAGGGGTCCTGACGATTCAAGGGCAACGCCGTCAGGAAAAGGATGAGAAGACCACGAAGTATCACCGGATCGAACGCTCCTATGGGACATTCGTCCGGAGCTTCTCGCTGCCCGACCAAGTGAACGAGAGCGGGGTAAAAGCCGAATTCAAAGACGGGGTGTTGAATCTGCATATCCCGAAATCGGAAAAGGCTAAGCCGCGGGCCATCGAAGTGAAAGTCGCATAACCCTTCCTGGTATCCGCACCGAGATGAAAGGCCCGCCCAGGCGGGCCTTTCTTTCTCCCTGCCAGCCTCATTCTCCTCCCCCATCACTCTTGAGCTTCTTAGCCGCAACCGTTTAAGATGCGCGCTCCCTTACCCACACGACTGCCTAGCGAGGAGATACGCGCATGAAAAAGTCTTCAGGAACACAGCCCGCAGACACCCGCATTGAACGCGACACGATGGGCGAATTAGCAGTCCCCTCGGATGCCTACTACGGCGTGCAAACCGCGCGCGCCATCGAGAATTTTCCGATCAGCTCCCTCCGCATGCCGCGGTCCGTGATCCGGGCCATGGGGCTGATCAAACGCGCCGCTGCCAGCGTGAATCAATCGCTGGGTCTCCTGGACAAAAAACCCGCTGACGCGATCAAGGCGGCGGCCACCGAAGTGGTCGAGGGGACGCTCGACGCCGAATTTCCGGTCGATATTTTCCAAACCGGATCCGGCACCTCCACCAACATGAATACCAACGAAGTGATTTCGAACCGGGCCACCGAGCTTCTCGGCGGCGCGCGCGGGAGCAAATTGGTCCACCCGAACGATCACGTCAATTTGGGGCAATCCAGCAACGACGTGATTCCCACGGCGATTCACATCGCCGCAGGGGAGTTGATGCAGCAACAGCTCATTCCGGCCCTGACCCGTTTGCAGAAAGCCCTCGACCGCAAGGCCAAGGAGTTCGACAAGATCGTCAAGATCGGCCGCACTCATTTGCAAGATGCCACACCGGTGCGATTGGGGCAGGAGTTCGGCGGCTATGCGCGCCAGATCGAACTTGGCATTCAGCGCGTGAAGCGCGCGCAGGAAGCCTTGAGTGAAGTGGCGCTTGGCGGCACGGCAGTCGGTACCGGACTGAACTGTCATCCGAAATTTTCATCGAAAGTGATGGCGATCATTTCAAAAGAAACCGGCTGCACCTTCAAGGAAGCCAAGAATCACTTCGAGGCCCAGTCGGCGCAGGATTCGTTGGTTGAAGCGAGCGGGGAGTTGCGGACGATTGCCGTGAGCCTCATGAAGATCGCCAATGATGTGCGCTGGCTCGGCTCAGGCCCGCGCTGCGGGTTGGGAGAGATCAATCTGCCGGAAACGCAGCCGGGCTCGTCCATCATGCCGGGGAAAGTGAACCCCGTGATTGCCGAATCCGTGACGATGGTCTGCGCCCAGGTCATCGGCAACGATGTCACCGTCACGATCGGCGGACAGGCGGCCAACTTTGAATTGATCGTCATGCTGCCGGTCATGGCCTACAACCTCCTGCAATCGATTGAGTTGCTCGCATCCGTCTCCAATAACTTTGCCGTCAAATGTATCGACGGCATCAAAGCCAATGAAGAGCGCTGCAAGAGCCTGATCGAGGAGAGCCTGGCGATGTGTACCGCGCTCGCGCCTGAAATCGGTTACGAGGCGGCCGCCAAGCTGGCCAAAGATGCCTATAAGTCCGGCAAGACCGTACGCGAAGTCGCGAAGGAGCAGCAAGTGCTCTCCAACAAACGCCTCACCGAATTGCTCGATCCCTGGCGCATGACCATGCCTGGCGGCCCGGTAGGGAGTGCGGGAGGATGAAAGCGGACGGACAAGCATCCTGTCGGTGCAGGGGCATCCACGCGAGAATCGCCAACTGAGAATCGGGGAACGATTGTGACGACGCAACGGAGCATGACTTGGCCATAGTCTGGTCGGCGACGATCTTCCTGAGCGCCTTCTTACTGTTTCTCGTCCAGCCCATGATGGCAAAGATGATCCTCCCGATGTTAGGGGGGACCCCGGCGGTCTGGAATGCCTGCATGTTGTTCTTTCAAACCTCTCTCTTGGCGGGGTACGGGTATGTCCATCTCCTGAATTCATGGGTAGCGCCTCGTCGCCAGGTTTTCGTCCATCTGCTCTTACTGGCTGTTCCGCTGCTCCTCCTGCCCATCGGCATCCCAGCCGCATGGACGTTTCCCGACCAGACCAACCCTGTGTTCTGGGTGCTCCTTCTCTTGACCGTATCGATCGGCCTTCCCTTCTTCATGCTCTCCACAACGGCCCCGCTCTTACAGAAGTGGTTTTCTTGGACCCCTCATCCGTCTGCTCGAGATCCCTATTTCTTGTATGCCGCAAGTAATGCGGGCAGCATGGTGGCGTTACTGGGCTATCCGTTCGCGATTGAACCCTGGGTTCCCCTCAGAGGCACCCAAGGATTGTCGCAGACGATGCTCTGGAGCATCGGGTACGGAGTCCTTGTCGCCCTTCTTGGAACATGCGCGTGGCTCCTCAGGCGCGAACACGTGCACGGAACCGCGGTATCGACCTCCAAATCGACGGCTCAGACAGATGCGCCGCTTTCGCCCCTTCCCATGCTCATTCGCTTACGCTGGATCCTCCTGGCCTTCATTCCATCGAGCCTTCTACTGGGAGCCACGACCCACCTCACGCTCAATGTCGCAGCCATTCCACTGCTGTGGGTCGTCCCCCTCGCGCTGTATCTGTTGAGTTTTATTCTCGTGTTCGCGAAATGGTCTCCGGCCAATCACCGAGCCATGGTCATGACCTCACCGGTGGTCCTGCTGCTCCTACTATTCAACGCCATCCCCTTTGCCCCCTCGCTTCCATATCTCGTTCAATTCCTGCTCCCTCTCGTGGGGTTGAGCTTGGTGGCGATGGTCTGTCATGGCGAACTAGCCAGAACGAGGCCCGCGACAGACCGCCTGACGATCTTCTATTTGCTCATGTCCATTGGCGGGGCGCTCGGAGGCCTCTTCAATGCCCTGATTGCGCCGGTTGTGTTCAGCGACATTTATGAATACGAGATCATCCTCGTGCTCGCCGCCTGTGTGCTGCCACGTTTAGAAGACGCCGATCCGATGTGGCTGTCGCACTGGATCTCTTCCCGGTGGGGCGCACGCGTGCGGGACGCGGGAGACATGCCGTGGATGGCTGGAGCGGTACTGATCACCGCGCTCTGTACGGTCCTCAGCTATTCGCTGGCTCAACCGCCGCTCATCCTGGATGCCGCTCTCGCCGGTATTCCTTTACTGTTCTGCTATGCCTGTATCCGAAAGCCCCTTCATCTAGGACTGGCGCTCGGCGCGGTGCTCGTTACCGCCAACGTCATCAGCAATATATTCGACGACCCCGTCTTGTACCAGACACGGTCATTCTTCGGCGTGCTCACGGTCAAAGCGGATGGAGATGTGCATCGGCTGAAGCACGGCACCATCAACCACGGTATGCAGCGGACACAGCCGGAGTTCCGACGAGATTCCGTAAGCTACTTCCATCCCGCCGGACCCTACGGACAAGTATTTGCCGCCTTCAGCGGGGCCGAATCAAAAAAACGCATTGCCGTGACGGGGCTCGGTATTGCGGCCTTGGCCAATTACGCCGAGCAAGGGCAGTCGCTGACTTTTTACGAAATCGATCCGGCTGTGGTGGAGATCGCAAAAACCCCCAAGCTGTTTACGTATTACGACGATGCCCTGCGCCGCGGAGTCGATCTGCGGGTCGTCGTGGGTGACGCCCGGCTGAAAATGCTGGAAGCCCCGGACGGCGCCTATGACATGGTCATCCTGGACGCGTTTACCTCGGATGCGATCCCGGTTCATCTTCTCACCCGCGAAGCCATGGAGATGTATCTGCGGAAATTGGCTCCCAACGGTTTATTGGTTATTCACATCTCCAATCGGTATCTGGCGCTCGAGCCGGTATTGGGGAACCTCGGACACGTCCTTCATTTATTTGGATTGAAACAGTTCGGCACATCGGATGACACAATCCTGCAATATGCGGCGGATATCGTGGTCATGGCAAAAGAGAAAGAAGCCTTCGGCGCCCTGGGCAAGGATCCACGCTGGACACCACTGCAACAATCCTCATCGGTCGGCCTCTGGTCCGACGATTTCTCGAACGTCGTACGCGCCATTCGATGGAGCAAATAGCACGCACCTCCTGGAGTGGCTATTCCGCAAGACGGCCAGGAAGGTGAAATGCTCCAAAACTTTGACACCCCAAAAGTCTCTATGCTAATGTCCGCGAAACTGTTGGGGTTCTAGTCACTTTCTATTCACTTTTCTAGGGAATACCGCATGAGCGCACAGGGTAAGCATGTGATCATTGTGGCCGGAGCCGGACCAGCCGGAATGGCCGCTGCAAATATGCTGGCGAAGGCCGGCCATGACGTCATCATCGTGAATCGCGACATCAAGTTCGGCGGGCTGGCTGAATACGGAATTTTTCCGGCCAAGCTGAAGTTGCGGGGCGGTCTGAAGAAGCAATATTGGGAGATGCTCGAGCAGCCCAATGTCCACTATTTCGGCAACGTCTCCATTGGTACAGGGAAAGACCTCACCGTGGAAGATGTTCGCGCCCTCGGCGCCAGCGCCGTCGTGTTTGCAATCGGCGCACAGGGCACCAAGGCCATCGGCGTAGAGGGAGATTCGGCCCAGGGCGTATTCCATGCCAAGGATGTGGTCTACCACTTCAACCGCTTGCCTGGATTTGGCGATCGACCGTTTGAAGTCGGAAAGCATGTGGCCGTGATCGGAGCCGGCGACGTCATGGTAGACATCGCCCACTGGCTGATTCGCTACAAGAAGGTGGAACGCGTCACGGCCATCGTGCGACGCGGCCCCCTGGAACGAAAATACAACCCGAAAGAAATCCGGTCAGTCTGCGCGAATATGGATGTCGAAGGAATCACCACAGAAGTGGCGCGCATCAAGGACCGTCTCGCCGCCGTCGGCCAGAATGCCGACGAAGTCTTGAAAGGTCTGACGGATGAATTCACTAAGTGCGAACCGGCCGTCAGCGCCACGAAAATGGGGTTCAAGTTTTTGGCATCGCCGAAACGCATTCTGGTCGATAGCAACAATCGGGTGCGCGGCTTGGAGATGGAAGACAATAAGCTGGAACCTAAAGGCACAGACACGGCTGCCGTCGGACTCAAGCAGTATTACGAGTTCCCCTGCGATGCCGTCGTCTTTGCCGTCGGCGACAAGGTGGACGAGACCGTGGGGCTCCCCTATAAGAACGGACTGTTTGTCACCAATCCCAATAAGACCAACAACGATCCAGACGATGCGCTTTTCCAGGCCTATGACGAGACGACCGGGAAAGCCGTGGATGGGGTATTCCTCACAGGATGGGCGCGTAAGGCCAGCGAAGGGCTCGTTGGTGTCGCCAAGCGGGACGGGGAGTGGTGCGCGGAAGTGGTGACTCGCTATCTGGACACCAGAAATCCAGGCCAGCCGGTCTCAGCAAAAGCCGTTACAGACAAACTCACTGGCTTGTTGAAGGAACGAAAAAGCCGACCGGTGAACCTTGCTGGACTCAAAGCGCTCGATACCGCGGAGAAAGCCCATAGCGGCGCGACGGACTGCATCGGGGAATTCAAATACGCCACCAACCAAGAAATGCTCACTTTGATCGAGCGGCACTCGCGCTAGACACACCAGGGGGGACGGTTCAGCCGTCGCCCCACTTCAGCTTCTCCCGCAACACTTCATAATATCGCGTCTCTGGAAACCGGATCAGCCTCGTGCGATGTTCCGAGACTTTGATCTCAATCGTATCGCCTTGCGAAATAGCCACGCCCACCTGGCCATCCATGGTGGCCATCGCTCCGTCATCCTTACTGGTCAGCGTCACTTCGATTTCCGCTCCATCCGGGACGATCAATGGACGATGAGTGAGCGTGTGGGGACAAATCGGGGTCAACACCAACGACTGCACTGCCGGAGCCAGGATCGGGCCGCCGGCCGAAAGGGAATAGGCCGTCGATCCCGTCGGGGTGCTGACGATCAATCCGTCGCCGCGCAAATTTGTCACGAACTCGCCCTGAATGGCGATTTTCAGCTCAATCATTCTCGCCAAAGTGCCCTTGCTGATCACGACATCATTGAGAACGGCCCCTTGCGTCACGGTTTCCCCGTGCCGGTGCACATGGGTCTTGAGCATCAGACGCTCATCCAGCACAAAGTCGTTGGCAAAGACTCGATCGAGCGACGGATAGAGATTCTCCAGACGGACTTCGGTAAGAAACCCCAGCCCGCCCATGTTGACCCCGAGAATGGGAATGCCCCGTTCGCCGGCGAGCCGCGCCGCATTCAACATCGTCCCGTCACCACCTAACACCAACAACACATCGGCCTGATTGGCCAGCTGCGTTTTCTGAATTCCCCCGGTCTCGCCAAGCAATGCAGCGGACGTCGTATCTAACAGCGCAACGATGTTCTTCGCCCGCAACCAGGAGACAACGCTCTGCAGCGTTTCCTTGACCTCTGGAAATTTCGGCTTCGTGAGAATGCCAATGCTCTTACGTTGCATATCGATGCCGGCGTGCCTTTAATTGTGGAGTGGCGAAAGGTGCGGGATTGTATCGGGACGGTTCTCAGGCTGTCAACGAAACGATGCCGCGCACATGATGAGCCAGAGTCGAGCACCTGACACATAACCGTTTATGTGTGATTGACTTTCATCGTTGTGGGATTTACGTGCAACCTTGACACTCGAAAAGCCGGTAGTTAGAATTAGGCCAAGATTTTCCATAGGTTCGCGCGACCGGAAACCACTACGAGTCTATACCAGACCAGAAGGAGGCAGGATGTTCGAACGATTCACGGACAAGGGTCGGAAGATCATCATCCTTGCGCGTGAGGAGGCCGAGCGGAACCAGAACGATTATCTCGGGACGGAGCACTTGGTTCTCGCGATTCTCCTTGAATCCGACGGTATCGCCCTGATTATCCTGAA
>CAZXNN010000048.1:0-13475 GCA_964641915.1 uncultured Nitrospira sp.
CTGGGCAATCAATTTCTCGCAACGATTCGTGAAACCGACGGCATTGTCAATGTCGTGCGCTGCTTCGAAGACGACAATGTCATTCACGTGTCCGGCAAAGTCGATCCATTGTCCGACATCGGGACGATTGTCACTGAGCTGGCTCTCGCCGACCTCACCACTGTGGAGAAAGCGCAGGAGAAAAACCTGAAAGCCGTCCGCGCCGGCGACAAAGACGCAGCGAAGCTGGGCGAATTGCTCCCGCTGGTGGCCGCCTGTCTGAACGAAGGCAAACCAGCCCGCACGATGAAACTGGACCCGGCGCAACGCGCCTTGCTGAAACCGCTCTGCCTGATGACGATGAAGCCGGTGATGTACGTGGCCAATGTCTCGGAAAAGGGCTTCACGAACAATCCCCTCCTGACCCGCGTGGAGGAATATGCCGCGAAAGAAGGGGCGCCAGTCGTGGCGATTTGCGCCGCACTGGAATCAGAGATCGCCGTGCTCTCGGATGAAGAAAAGAAAGAATTTCTCGCCGACACCGGCATGACGGAACCGGGGCTCAACCGTCTGATTCGCGCCGCGTATCAACTCTTGGGCTTACAGACGTACTTTACGGCAGGCGTGAAGGAAGTACGTGCCTGGACCATTCATCTCGGCGATACCGCCCCGCAGGCCGCCGGTGTCATCCACGGCGACTTTGAAAAGGGCTTTATTCGCGCCGAGGTGATCGGTTACGACGACTATATCGCCTGCAAAGGAGAAGCGGGCGCGAAAGAAAAAGGCAAGATGCGGCTGGAAGGCAAAGAATATGTCGTTCAGGATGGCGATGTCATGCACTTCCGGTTCAATGTCTAACCACAGCCATGGATCAGCCGCCCAAGTCTCATCCGCGCGATCCGCTGCACGGGATCACGCTGGAAATGATCGTGACCCAGCTGGTCGAGCGCCACGGGTGGGAAGAATTGGGCCGGCGGCTCCCCGTGCGCTGTTTCCTCAACAACCCCAGCATCAAATCCAGCCTCACGTTTCTGCGCAAAACGCCCTGGGCGCGCGAGCGGCTGGAATTGATGTACATCGTGGAACGGACATGACGGCGCTCTCACATCCGCCTGTCCCGACGCCCTCCTGACTGCCCTTCACCGGATCACGCACTTATCATGGCCCCCAATGCCACTATCTTCAAAGCCACCCTGCATATCGCCGACATGGATCGCCACTACTATGAGGATCACACCGTCACGTTGGCTCGCCATCCGTCTGAGACCGATGAACGCATGATGGTGCGGCTGCTGGCGTTTGCCCTGCACGCCCACGAGGCGCTGGTATTCGGCCGTGGCATCGGCGCTGACGACGAGCCAGCCCTGTGGCAAAAAGATCTCACAGGTGCGGTCGATCTCTGGATCGAGGTGGGTGAGCCCGATGAAAAACTCCTACGACAGGCCTGCGGTCGCGCAATTCAGGTCGTCGTCTACTCCTACGGTGGAAGAGGAGCCTATCGGTGGTGGGAAAAGACCGGCGCCACCCTCTCTCGATGCGCGAACTTAACGGTGATCGCCATCCCGCAGGACGGAAGCCGTGCGTTGGGACAGCTCGCCCAACGGAGCATGGATCTCCATTGCTCTATCCAGGACGGACAGATCTTGATGGGCGATGGCGCCACTGCCGTACAAATTGAACTCGCGACCCTTCATCCTGCTGCAAGCTGACAGGCTAGGACAGAGTTCAAGACTTACGGCATACACCACACCCCTTCGTCCGCCGCGATTATCTCTTTCCATATGCCTTGGAAGAAAGATACGGCCAACCGGCTCTAGGCTCTCTCGACCAAGACCAGATAGACTGCCCTCCCAATCTACAGGAGGTTTGTTATGAGGGCTAAGGAGGCCGGTCCTTCGTCCAGCAAGCACAAACCCCCAGGCAATCCCCCCTGTGCGCATAGCCGCATGGTCGAGGATGAGCAGACTGACGGGAAGAAATCCGGTCGCCTGATCTGCCTGGAATGCGGAACCGTGCTCCCCGATGCTCCACCGAGCACCTGACGGACCACAACGCGCGAAAACCCACGGTTCGCTCAGGAGATTTTCTCGCCCCCACACCTCCCGCGTGATAGGCTCTCGCGTATATGATTGCGATGCTCTCCCGGGTTGCGCTCTCCCTTCTCATAGGATTCTCCCTCCCCGATGAAGGCCTGGCTGCGACGTCAGCGTACGCTCACACCACGGAAGGTCTTGATCTCAATCGAGTCCAGTTCGTCGTCACCGCGCCGCCGGAAGTCACCTCACGATTGTCCCGGCACGCCAGATCGCTCTTTACCAAGGCCGGGCTTCCATTACCCGGTACAGAAGGCCACGACAGGCCGTTCATCGCCACGCTCACGCTGACTCTCGCTCCGCAATCATTGGGGGAAGGCTGCACAGGCCACCTCCTCTATGACCCATCGCTCACCCTCACGGAACCAGTCCGTATCCCGAGAAATTCGGTCATCATGGACGATGTCACCTGGCTCGCCCACACAGGCACTCAGGTCCGGAAATCCGTCTCGATCTCGGACTTGGAGCGAGACCTTGAGGGATTGGTCGACCAATTCCTCTCAGACTACCGCGCAACCAACGCCGGATCGCGCTCCCCAATACCCCGACCCACCCCTCCGGTACCGCATCCAGATGCACAGCATCCAGACACTCCAGCAACGGTTCTGGAGGCCCTTCGTAGCGACTCCCCATTGAAAGGACTGCACAGCGATCAGCTGCAGATTTCTATAACGGCTGGGCGATTCAGTCACAGGCTCACGACCCGGGCTCTGCAACAGCTCAGCAATGCCGGACTCGCCCTGTCGCCAAGCCACAGTCAGCATGGCCAAATGACACTCGGCGTGGAACTGATTCAGCAGCCTCTGGAGGACCGATGCCCCGGCAAAGTTCTCTATGAGTCTGGCCTGTACCTCGTCGAACACATTCAGCTCACGCGCAACCCGCGGATATCGATCTGGAGCGATACCTGGCTGCGCGAGACGACGCAGGTCGTTGCACCACGTTCACAAGAACAACTCGAGTCCGACCAGGATGCCTTACTCCGACAGTTCATCGATTCATTGACGGCGCGCTGACAGGGTGAGAGCCCTTCATTGCTTCCTCAGTCACTGGGATTTAGAATTCTACAATGCATTCTCCTCCCGCGATCAACGCGCCGACTGAGAACCTTGGTGGACTTGAAGCAATGAAAGAAAAGAAACACATTCCCACGGATGGCGAGCCGATCCAATGGAAGAGTCCATTTGCAGCGTTGGCGAAGATGACGCCCCCGCCGGCCACGACAGCACGACCGGCAGCAACTCACACGCCGCCCCCGGCGTCGAAGAAACACCGCGGACGGGTGGATATCATCAGACAGACCGCTCATCGAGGGGGAAAGACCGTCACGGTGGTGACAGGCTTTGTCGGAATCAGCCAGGCTGAAAAGGAACGGCTCGCCAAGACCATTCAGACCGCCTGCGGAGCCGGCGGCACAGTCAAAGAGGGACGGATCGAAATTCAGGGCGACCAGCGAGAGCTGATCGCCCGCATATTAACGGACGCCGGATTTCGCCCGGTATTTGCCGGCGGTTGAACAACATCCTCGCCTCGACCATTCCTCATAAGAAAGCACCCCGCTCTCTCAGAGAGAAACGCTCATCATTGGCGACACCCGTTCCAGCACATGCGAAGGGAGAAATGCCGTCAGATCCTGCGGCTGCATGACAGACAACAGCCGCTCGATCCGCTGTTCATTGGTTCCCCCCATTGGCAAATCTGCTGCCATCAATGCATGCATCAATTCTCGCGAGGTGAGCTGCCGAAGAAATTCGGGGGCTGCATGATTCAACTGAATCGGCGAAAGATGCTTGCGCCCGTCTACCTGTGCTTCCATCTCTGGTTCCCTCCGTATTGCGTGTCACCCGTCAATAACCGTCTACAATGAAAGAATACCGGACCTATTGGATATGCGCATTCCCCGGTATGGTTACCTCAAAAGGAGGGTGCTGACGCTCCTCGCCAGCGCGTTACGGTTCAATCTCCCTGTGCTTTCAGCACCTTCCACAGGTAGACATTTCCACCGTGCTTCGGCTATCATCCCTCCGCATTTCTTCAGCAAATACAACCAAGTGGCGGTGTAGCTCAGTTGGTAGAGCAGCGGACTCATAAGCCGCGGGTCTCCCGTTCAATCCGGGACACCGCCACCAATCCCCCCTTCCAAACATCAAGATTCCTCAATAATTTGATAGATATTGGCCTCACGCGAGAAGGTCAGACCGATAGGCCGTCCGAACGAAATCAATGTGAACCGGGTGGACCGGTTTAAGAAGGATAGGTCCCACGGAGACCGACGTCATGACATTGTCTTGACACAAAATGATTGTCGGGTTATCTTGAGCGGCAACAAGAGGTGACCTATGGCTGCCCGTGCACTGCGCACTGAAAAGTTAGATCTTCGAGTAAGCTCATCAACCAAGCGAACGCTGGAGGCCGCCGCCTCTGCTTCGAATCGTACCGTGAGCGCGTTTGTCCTTGAAAGTGCATTGGCTCGGGCAGATGAAGCCTTGGCAGATCGCCGAATGTTCTCGTTGAGCAAGGCTCAATGGACTGAGTTCCAGGCTGCACTGGATGCTCCGCCACGCCCTCTTCCCCGGATGCAGCGCCTATTAACAGAACCGGGCTTCTTTGATGAGGCACCGGCGCCGCGCTCTAAAGAAAAACGTTGACGAGGCATATCGAGAAACTTCAACCGCATCACACGGTTGATTCATTCGACTGCGGACAAGCAGATCTCAATCGCTTTCTCCGGAAGCACGCGCGACATAATCAACAGAGCGGTGGATCGCAGATCTACGCAGGATTGGCCGATGAATCCGTCATCGGCTACTACGCCCTCGCGGTTGGATCAGTAGAACAGGAACAGGCCCCGGAGCGAGTGAAGAAGGGGTTGGCAAAACATGCCATTCCCATCATGCTGCTGGCCAGGTTGGCGGTCGATCTTCACTGGCAGAAACAAGGAGTCGGGGCTGCACTATTAAAAGATGCGACTCTGCGGACTCTTCAGGCAGCAGAGATTGCAGGAATTCGTGCCCTAGTGGTCCATGCCAAAGACGATGTGGCAAAACAATTCTATGAACGCTTCGATTTTCTCCCGTCTCCAAGCGACCCCTTGCATCTCTTCATGCTCCTCAAAGATATTCGGAAGCTCGCTTCATAAATCTGTCTATCAGCAAGACCGCTGAAGAAGTTGGCCGCTCCATCTCGCGACAAGACCAACATTGCCCCGACTGGTGACATGGTAAACAGCGCCGGAAAATTCAAGGCAGACTGGACCGGCCATGCAGCGAGATTGCATTAGCCAGAATGTGCGATTGCAAGACCCGACCCTATTCTGAACTCGGATACTTCTTTAGTTCGAGCCTGGCACAGGGGAACCGGAACCGGCCACGAGTGAGGCATCTCGGGACCCATCCAACTTGGAGCAGCCCAACCTGAGTTACTATCCGACCCGCAATCTCGCGAAATCCGATCATCGGCAACTGTGGGAAAGCCACACATATTCACAGCAAGGTTTTGCCACACAACCGAATAGATTCTTCTAGCACGTCAGGAGCCGGAGACAGGAGGTTATCGAGTGGCAGGAAATAGTTCAGGAGAGTAATCCCACGCCGCCGTGGGAGCAGAGAAAGAATATAGAAATGACCATATTTAGCTACCCTACCAAAGAGGGGGTATCTAATCTAAGTGATTAAACATATTGTTCGCGCGGGTGAGTACGCCGGTACGGAGTACGTGGTGACCCCACAAAACAACAGTGGAAAAACTTCGACCGGTCGTTCAGGCAATTGCGCCTGAACGACCTTTTTTATTGGTCCCCGAGGCCTAATTATTTGAGAGGAGACCCGCAATGAAACAACCGCATCGGAAACACCTTAGGTTGGCTCGACATCTCACATTCGGATTCTCTCTCTTTCTGTCAATTCCTTGTGCTGTCTCCCAGGCTCAAGTAGTTGCACCGATTACATCATCAGGCCTCAATACGACGGTGTCCGCACCAGTTGCCCTGCCGAGCGGCCAGACCCAATTCAACATCACCGGTGGAACGAGGCCAGGGGGTGGATCAAATCTGTTTCACAGCTTTGGCAACTTCAATGTTCCTAATAACAACATTGCGAATTTTCTTAATAACTCCGGCCTTCCTACATCCAACATCCTAAGCCGCGTGACTGGAGGCAATCCATCCAACATCCTGGGAAGCATTCAAACCACAGGGTTTGGGAACGCCAACCTCTTTCTAATTAACCCAGCCGGTTTCCTCTTCGGCCCGAATGCCACGGTCAATGTCGGGGGAATGATGACGTTCACTTCGGCGGATTATCTCCGCCTCTCGGACAATGCCCGATTCAATGCGATTCCTCGTACAGGACCCGATCAACTCTTAAGCGCGGCACCCGTCGCCGCGTTTGGGTTCTTGGGATCAAAACCGGGAGCGATTACTGTCCAGGGGAGCCACCTTTCGGTGGCCGGCGGAACAGGTATCTCACTGGTAGGAGGGGATATCGACGTTAAGGGGGGCACACTCACGGCTCCGAGCGGACAAATCAATCTCATTAGTGTCGGCAAGCCGTCGAATGCAACAGCTAGGGGAGAAGTTGCGACCGGTGGTGGATTTGCCGCAACCGGCTTCAAGAGGCTCGGCACAATCAGTCTCACGCAAGGCAGCACCCTTGACACCAGTACAAGCCCAGGCAGTGGAAATCCAGCTGGACCGGTGTTGATTCGTGCTGGACAGTTTGTCATGGATGCCTCGTCTATTAAAGCCATCACAACCACACCTCTCTCAGCTCAGGCCATTGTGGGCGGTAACATTGAGGTGACGGCGGAGCATGTCAGTCTCTCAAATGCGAGCAGTGTAAGCACTCGCACGTCTGGAGGTAGTGACTATCCATTTCCATATGGCAGCAATGCGGCGGGAAATATCACCTTTAATGCAGAGACTTTTTCGGCGACAGATTCAGCCATCGCTGCCAACGTAGGGGTTAATGCTGGTAAGGGGGGAGCCGTGACGATTCAAGGCTTGAAGCCAGGCGACAGTGCGGGGAATGTTAGGCTCACAAACACGCAGGTAAATACGAGCACAAGCTTTATTGGAGTAGGAGGGCCCATTGAGATTCGCGCTCACGATATTATTCTGAACCAGAGCACCTTGTCCACTTTTTCAATTGAGCCGCTTGGAGGACCGATTTCGCTTGTGAGCAGCGGTCGTATCGAAAGTCACGACAGTGCATTTACAGCCACCAGTTCCTTTGGCTCGGGTGGCCCCATTGATTTCACAGCAGGAAAAATCATCGACCTCACGAATACACTAGTGAGCACCCGCTCATCCATTGGGCTGAACAGCGGCAACATCACCATGTCTGCCCCCCGGATCTCGATCAGAGAGAGTCGGCTTGATGCAAGTTCTGGCGGCGTCCACGGCGGCACCATCAGTCTAACGGCAGAGAAGACAGTGAGTCTTTCTGGCACAGTTCTAACCTCGGATGGCACCACTAGCGGACCAGGCGATCCGAGAAGCGGCAGTGGCGGATCCATTCGCATAGATGGCGGCAACAAATTCACAAGTGTGCATAGTACTCTATCAGCAACTTCGGAATTGGGAAACGCTGGCTCGATTCAAGTTGAAGCACAGAAAGTTGATCTAACTGATACGCGAATCACAACAGAGGTTTCTGGTGGCGCACAGACGCTCGGAGGGAACATCACCTTAGATTCACACAAGCTGTCGTTAGACAATAGTCAGATTCTCAGTACCGCCACTGAAGGCCACGGTGGAACCATTGGCATCACGACTCACAAACTTCGATCAACCAACAGCGTCATTGACGCTACATCTCAGCTTGGAACTGACGGCACGGTGATCATTCATTGATGGCTCGGCTGAGTCGGACCCGATTGATGGTTCCTACATGAGATCGTTATCACCAAAGGTGGCATCCATGCGGGCTGGCCTATGACTGATTCGACTCAAGCAGTAACGGTATAAGCATGGCGGGACTCTTTCTGCTGCCACATCAGGTGTGGGTACCGGAGGCATTTTCACCGTCGATGCCGGCCAACTCATATTAAACAGTGGGGCCGTCATCACCGTATCGACCACAGGAGCTGGCGGGTCTTTTGAGATTACCGCCAGCTCTATTTCCCCTAATAATGCCAGCGTTTTGTGGGCTACTGCGGCGCAGACGCAGAGGAGCAACGTCGTCCTCACGCCGACCGGGCTCTTGACCCAGGCCTTTACTCCGGATTGGCCGGGGAGTTCTCAATTATGACCCTTCGCGGTGGTGAGCCAGGGCCTGTTCGCTCACGTAAGGTCCTGGGAATACTTTGCTGCTGCACCGGATTCGTGCTGGTCATAGTGTCGGCATCTCCTTCAGCCTTTGCCCAGATTGCGATCGATCCAACAGGACGGTCCGGCGAACCGCACGGGCCCCTCAAAGAGGAGTTTCAGCGGTCCATCCCCCCTCCGCACCTCATGCTTCCCATCGTTCCACTCCCACCGGAGACCGAGGTGCCGACACCGCCTGGGACGATACGGGTGTTCGTTCGGGACGTGCGCGTGATCGGCCACACCGCCTTTTCGGACACGGAGATCGCCGAGGTGACCGCCCCTTTTACAAACCGGAAGGTGCTGACCGAGGATCTCGAACGGCTCCGGCTAGCCCTCACCCTACTCTACGTCAATAAGGGCTACCTGACCTCCGGTGCGATCATCCCAGACCAGGACGCCTCGTCAGGTGTCATCACGATGCAGATCATTGAAGGAACGCTGACGCGGATCGACGTAGAAGGGAACCGCTGGTTCCGTTCCTCCTACCTCCGCGACCGCCTGGAACTCGGTATCCGCACACCGGTGTCGCTCGACCCCTTGCAGGAACAGCTGCAACTCTTGCAGCAGGATCGGCGGATTGAGCGTGTAAACGCAGACCTGAGGCCTGGAGACCAGCAGGGGGACAGCGTCCTGAACGTGCGCGTGGCGGACAAAAATCCGTTTCACGCCACGCTAGAGGTCAACAACTATCAGACACCGTTGGTCGGGGAACTCCGAGGGATCGGCACGCTGTCCGACGATAACCTCACAGGCCACGGAGACCAGCTCAGTCTCAGCTACGGCCAATCGAGTGGCGCCCTTCCGATCGTGGACGTGTCCTACTCTCTCCCTTTCAACCGATACGGGACGACCTTTTCGCCCTATTACCGGCGCTATGGCTTCAAGCTAGTCGAACAGCCCTTCATTCCGCTGAACATCAAGGCGGACTCGGAGATCATCGGCATGAGCCTGCGTCAGCCGATTTATAAGACCGTGACCGACGAGGTAGCGTTTTCGATTATCGGGGAGCATCTCTTCACGCAGAGCTTTCTTTTCGCGGGCACGAGCGATCAGATGACGTTCAATTCGTCTCCTGGTTTTCAAAATGGGGCAGCCACAGTATCGGCTCTCCGCTTCGCGCAGGACTGGACCCACCGCACGCTCGATACCGTGCTGGCCCTCCGCTCACGATTTAGTGTGGGCCTCAATGTTCTCGACGCGACTATTCATGCAAACCATGACACGCCGGACGGACAGTTCTTCTCCTGGCTGGGCCAGGCGCAGGCTATCAAACAATTCGGTGATGAGGGGTTCGGCATGCAGCTCCTCGGACGCCTAGATCTGCAATTTACCAATTCGCCGCTGTTTTCCCTTGAGCAGGTGGCGCTCGGCGGGCGGTACACGGTGCGCGGCTACCGGGAAGTGACCATCCTGCGCGACAATTCGCTCATTGCCTCGGTGGAGCCACGCTTCCCGTTGCTCCGTTGGGCGAACGGCGAACCGATGATCCAGTTTGCACTCTTTGTGGACGTCGCACACGGCTGGAACCTGGGCGACAACCGCCCAGCCGTAACGGCGCCCGTCACGGGTTTCCCAAACACGCTCGCCAGCGCAGGCGCCGGTCTCCGCTGGAATATCCTGCCCAACGACAAGGCTCTCTTTGAAATCTATTGGGGACAGCAACTGAATCATGTGCCGAGCCCCGGGAATACGCTTCAGGATAATGGAATCCACATGGGAATCGTGGTGAATCTCTTTTAGCAGCACGTTGGGGCCCCACATCTCAAACAAGGAGAACCTGTAGTGTTCCCCTGAAATCAAGCCACCTGGGTTGATTTCAGGGGAGCACTACACTCCTGCCGAAAGGCTTCCACATCCATTGAGATCAGATCTTGGATCAGCTGGCTACTCCCCACAATCACCCTGTCGATACGCTGACACCGTTCCTTGTAGGAGCGGAGCCATGACACCTCCATTTCACAATCGGAAGTCGAAGATTGCTGAATCCAGCCTGCTGAATGGCGAACCTCCATGGCAAGTCAAAGGATCATATTCCTTCCCTCCGAGCGCCAACCCATTTGTAATCAGATTGATTCTCATAGCTTTGGGGTTAAAAAAATCCAAATCAAGCACGGTTTTCCCATTTTGGTCCACCACTCTCAATGTACTTCTATCTTGTCGATCCTTAGTGAGAATATTGTTCTTGTTAATCAAGAATTTTCCCCGCTTGAACTGAGCAATAACTTTTCCATCATCGCTCTTAACATCCAAAGACACGGCTATTGATCCATCCGCTTCCTTGTCAAACGAAAGAATGTCTATGCCTCTGAATCTAAATACAGATTTCGGAAATTGATTTATAGCGCCAACCATGGGGCCCATAAAGACCAAGAACGGATCTCCGCTTACCATGCGAGAGCAGGCATTGGCTGGGATCGCCTCATTGCGCGGATACAGTTGTCCTTGAAAATCGTCCAATTCAGCTTGTACTTGCGTCGACCAAATCATGTATGTAGCCACGAAACCCAGTAGACAAATTAGTAAACCGCCGACTACTTTCCATCGTTTGGGCTTTCCAAAATCACCCTTAGTGGCACGTTTACGCTTTTGCTTAGTCCAATTCGCAGGATCTTTTTTATGGATTAAATCGCTCGTTACCCACGCGCCAACGCTCCCAATAGTTGTCAAAAATGTAAACAAATAGGCCAAGGTAAACCATAGATCTCTTTTCTCTACGGCAACCGCGATGCCCAGCATCGTTGTTGCCATTCCCCCAA
Organism: uncultured Nitrospira sp.; assembly: GCA_964641915.1. GTDB lineage: Bacteria > Nitrospirota > Nitrospiria > Nitrospirales > Nitrospiraceae > Nitrospira_D. Next base: position 11,136 of record CAZXNN010000048.1, read on the forward strand.
ATAGTGCAATAAACCAGCTAGAGTTTTTCCAGCGAAATATGCTCTTGAACTCCTGCACCTCAGACCCCCTTGTTGAGGGGCAGAATACCGCCCCTATACTTAGGTGGCAAGTTGTCAGAATCGCCCCAAGAAGCCGGTAGCAATTCGATTGCGGAGATGAAGTACCGTCATTTCCCCATACAGCCCTTGCGCTTTCTTTCGTGACGATCCTAGAACACGCCACCCTGCGAGGCATACATGCCCTTCCTGATTCGTCCTTACCATCGCTTTCCCGTCATATGCTCAGTCAATGCTTACTTTGCCTCAGTTCATTTGTTTCACGATCTTTGCCTAATTTTTGCCATCGTGCGCGACAGTTCCTGCTACGCTAAAGATCCAAAGTGATGAAATCTTGAGAGGTTCCGCAAGTGAAGTTTGGGAAGTGATGCGGTAATTTCCCTGAAGAATATAGATGGCCTCTCCTGCCAGGGGAAAATGTTTGTTCCGTTTCCCTCTGCTAGTGCTGAGGGTGTAATCGAATGCAATGACAAACGAAAAGGCAATTTCATTGCTAATGGCAAAGCTAAATCATGGGCGGGAGAGGGCAAGGTTGATGACGGATCGTAATTTCCCATCTTGATCGGACCGCAGAGGACAACGGTAAAGTATTAAACTCGAGATCCGTCCACCAGCAAAGCCACTTTTATCTCCGTGGCCCCTGAAAGGTTTTTGGAGAGCGAAGCGCGAAAGAGCATATACAGCTTGTCAGCTGATCAGCAGTCAGTGCCGTCATGGGAGTGTCAGAGGAGGAAGCAATAAATTATGAATGTGGAAGGCTCCACGTTCGCCCCAAAACGAAATAGTGGCGCGGCTTAAGTCCAGGAGAGCTTACGGAGGAAAGATGGATTTTGTAAAGCTCTTCACCAAACGTTTCGCTAATGCGACCACGTTCTAGCTTCAAGACCTCACACATTCACGTATATTGCGGCTTACGTAACACCTACCTCGTTTGGGGTATAGCGTGGTTGCCACCCTCATGATACCCAATACCGCATTCCACGCCAGAGGAGACCTCCATGCTACCGCTCTTGCTGTTTATTGGACTTGTGCTCGCAAGTTGTGGGGGTGGCGGAGAATCTGAGCCCGTTACCCTTCCGGGGCCACCCGCACCGATCGCCTCCCCTGTTATCGATGTGCGGAACGCCTTTGAGAATTTTGTTCACACAGGATACGACTTGCCCATCACGATTCAGGTCGCACGGTTCGCCATGACTCCGTTCGGCCCTGGCGATATCGTGGGGTATGACACGAGCACAGGCCGCGCAAGCGCCACAGCAGGAATCAGTTCCTCATTTTGCACTATCGCCCAATCCCCGCCATGCCCTGAAACGTGGCAGGTCATTAAGACGCAAAGCGGCACCAACGATATACGAGTGGAGTATATCAAGGATACCTACACTATCGTCATGACGAAACTCGCGACCCCTGGAGTTTACTATGAAGCGTTTGTCGTTTTTGCCCCGCACACCTACCCTCAGACCATCCAAGCGGGTGACACTGGAGCCGTGCGGAGCGGCATCCAATGGGATACCGAGGGCGGATACCGAGGAGGAGATCTCACGCTAGGGCTGGTGACCGTCGCGTACAGTGTGGAGAGCGATGGACCAGACACGCTATTGGTAACGTTTACTGAATACAACAGAAGCGAGCACTATGATGAGCAGGAATTCATTTCGATTTACCGCGTAGATACTACTGAACACGTGACCCCGGTCTCTATCACCAATCGTAGATTCACCGCAGGACAGACGCACTTTTTGTCAATCATCAACTTCTAATTCTGTTGCAGGAGTCCGGGCCTTTATCAAGAAGAAGATTTCGGCAGGGCGTTCGTCTTTATGGGCGCTGCGGTTCAGGCACAGTCTGCCCCATGATCCTGAACTGGATGCCATCTGCGTGTGGCGAGTCGTCGGGCTCTCCAAGCAGCCCCCCTCTTCGCCAATGCCTAACTTCTCCCCGGACACCGCCACCACTCAACGCTTCGGGCCTCCCCTACGCCAATTGACTATGTCGCTGGCTGTTACTCTCTGCTTCGAGAAACGCTCTTCTTGACGCTCGATGGAATGGACGCACCTCTTTCCGATAGGTCATCCGTTTCTACGGCCCTCAAATGTTGCGCGGTAATCCGAGTGTGCTCAGCAAAACCCTCACCGACTTCCGAATCAATGTCACATAGGCGTCGATATCGTAGGCGATGGTGCCGTCGCTTCCGGCCACGGCGCGTACACGATCTTCCGGCAGCGCCGCCTTGCTGGCACTGATCACGTAGTGAATCGTCTCTCCCGGCTGCACCGGCACCCC
>CAZXNN010000049.1:0-210 GCA_964641915.1 uncultured Nitrospira sp.
ACACCGCGGGCACCACGGCCGGCACCTTCCGGGTCATCGCGACGCAGCAGGGCGGTACACTAGCGGACACCTCGGTCGTAACGCTCTCGACGACGGCACCGGTGCTCCAGGCCGTCATCCTGGCGCCGGCGAGCGCCTCGGTTGCCACCGGCGCCACCCAGCAGTTCAGCGTGAGCGGCCAGTGGAGCAACGGGGCGACGACGGCCCCAG
>CAZXNN010000049.1:310-13428 GCA_964641915.1 uncultured Nitrospira sp.
AGGCGCCTTCCGGGTCATCGCCACCCAGCAGGGCGGCACCCTCGCCGACACCAGCACGGTCACTCTGACGGCCACGCCGCCGGTGCTCCAGGCGGTCATTCTGACGCCCTCGAGCGCCGCCCTGGCGACCGGGGCGACCCAGCAGTTCAGCGTGAGCGGCCAGTGGAGCAACGGGGCGACGACGGCCCCAGCCGTGACCTACAGCGCCACCGGTGGTACCGTCACGTCCGGCGGGCTCTACACGGCGGGCAGCACCGCAGGCGCCTTCCGGGTCATCGCCACCCAGCAGGGCGGCACCCTCGCCGACACCAGCTCCGTAACGGTCTCGATTCCGGGGTCTGGCCCCTACGCCAATCGCCCAGTCAACTACACGACCACGCTTAGCGACTACGCATTCCGTGACTTACCGCTTGTGGACAATGACTCCCCGCTGGGTGGTGGTTGGTCCGTCTACAACAACCAGAATGCAACTGTGAGTCGTGTCTCGGACGCGACAGCGCCTCAATCTCCTTCGGAGGTGCTCCAATGGCACTTTCCCACCGGGCATCCATCAGGCACCAACGTCGGGAATGTCTATCGCTCGGCTCCTGCAAACGCTTCCGAGTTCTACGTCGCGTTTTCGATGTGGCATGATGCCAATTTCGAGTGGAACTCAATAAGTAACAAGCTCTTCTACCTCGAGCCAGGCAACATCATTCTCCAGTCGCGACACAGCATGGCCGGTGGCCAGAAATACCTCTCCGTCTATATCGGAGGAACCGGCAAGGACTACGCACCGACCAACAACATTCCAATCCCATTGGGGCAGTGGGTGAACTACGAGTTCATTGTGAAGCGGGGGAATTCAGGCGTCCTGAAAGTCTGGATGAACGGTACGTTGGTGCTGGACTACGCAAATATTGCTGTGCCGACGACAACCTCTGGGCAGGAGCTCAAGCTCGACACAACGTGGGGCGGTTCGACTGGTCCCACCACACGCGATTCCTATCGCAGAATTGATCATATCGTGGTTGCAATTCCATAGGAACTCATGCACAGATCGCGGGGAGCGCTCGGGGTGTACTACCGTCCATCTCTGGGACGTCCCACCCCATCGCAGAACCGTCCAGCATCTTGCGCCCATGTGTATTTGGTGAAGGCGGCCAATTTGCCAGAGGCGCCCATCCGTTGGCGTTCTTGAGCATTCGAGAGCATTTCAATCGCGACCCGCGCGAGATCGCTTGGACTGTCCGGCAAGTGAAGCTTGCCGGACTCTGTCTCGGCCAAAATACGCCGGATCGGAGGGAGGTCCGAACCGAGGATTGGTAGGCCGGCCGCCATGTAATCAAAGAGCTTGTTTGCAAGTGTCAGTCGGACATGCGGACTGTCTCGAAATGGCAGCAATCCTATGTCCGCTGCCTGGTAGTAGCCCCAAAGCTGCTCGGGACGCTTCCAGCCCAAGATCTTGACGGACCCTTCTAGCCCCATGCGTTCTACTTCCGCTTCAAGTCTTAGCCGTTCTGGGCCATCGCCCACAACAACAAGCGCCACCTCAGGTCGGCTGGCAAGTATGGTGGGCAGGGCTCGTATCACATCGAGAACGCCTCGGTCTGCGATGATTATGCCCACAAAGAGGAGGATTTGTCGACCCCCGTGAACGAGCTCGACAATGTCGGTGGGGACAGGGTGGGACTGCTCAAACTCCGTGAGGCTTTCGGGTGTATTGCCAACGATTGTCAATTTCCTAGGTTGGACTCCGAGTCCAATGCAACGGTCTCGGGACTCCAGGGACACTACGTGTACAAGCTCAACCCTCTTCAGCACATACTGCTCAGTCCACGCAGCCAACTTCGGGTGCCGGATGAACCGACTCAGAACCGATTGATCCTCTAACTGCCGGATCGACTCCAAGAACACTGGGTAGATCTCAGCCATGTCGTATTGTACAGGGATCCCACATAGCCACCCGAACCAGACGGCGCAGGGCGCGAGTGGAAGATCACAGACAACAATGACATCGGGCTTGGTTTGCCGGATCACGCGCCAGATGGTGAAGAGCCATACTGGATTGACGAACAACGGGAAGTTGAGCGCATATCGCAACCGTTGGCCCGGAATCCGGGGAAGCCGCCGGACCGTCATCCATGGCTCCTCCTCGGTAGCTAACGCATTCTCCGCATTGCGGGCGACTAACGTGACGATATGTCCGGCTTGGGCCAGAGCGCGAGTCTCCTTCCGAACACGAGTGGCCCCCTTGGGCCACGGTCCATCGTACAGATAGAGGACGTTCATAGAAACCGGGTCAGGCTGTAGGCCGTCGTTCGCATTATCACGATGCGCCAATCCCCGAAAGTCGAATGGCGAACCCCGCTTGGGAGATCCCAGCAGGTACGTTATACCGAGGAACGTTCCATCGGTCTCCCAAGTTAGGAGGGAGCCACCCGCCATCCACACAGAGCGCGGCGGAATAGCCTGCGAGTCTCGCTGCCCTCCTAACGGCGCCCGAGTGGAGCCCGTACGGATAGGCCAGAATACTCACGGCTCCGCCCTTCAGTGCTCCTAGCCAACCAAGGGGGCGACGGAGCTCGAGCTCGAGTGCCTCCGGGCTGATGCGTGCCAGATTGGGATGGCTCCAACTGTGCGCACCAATGCGCACGCATTGCAATTCAGAAAGGCCACGGACTTGTGCTTCGCTCGCGCATCCATAACACTCCGGTAGGGGAGCAGCCGGTCTACGGGAAGCCGCGGTTGTGCGCCCGGCGCGTGGTTGGCCGGCATCGAGTTCCAATATCTTGGTTCGGAGTGCGTCAGGCACGCCGCCAAGGCCATCAGCGAATTCATCCCACCAGAACGAGGTGCGTTCGAGGAGCCCGGGAGCAACGAAAAGCGTCGAGTCAAGCCCGCGGCTGACCAATGCTGGCACCGCCCACTCCACCGCCCCGCGGTAGGCGTCGTCAAACGTAATTGCAACGGTTGGGAGATCGGCTGTGGTTGCTCCATCCAGAACGGCAGTGAGGGGAACGACATGGCAGTGTGTTTGAATGAAGTCAAGTTGGCTCAGAAACGCACTCTGGGAGAGGTGCAAGGAGCGATCACCTCGAGACGCGAGCGCATCTGGCACGACGTTGTGATACGCAAGCACTAAAGCGCGGCCCCGCATCCTCACTGGGCCGCGGAGCCCGAAACGAAGCACAAGTTCTGCGGCAGCCTTCGCCCGCTGGCGGATGTTCACTCCCTATCCTCTCGGATGCGCCGATCGCCTCAGCCCACTCCCATGACGGGCAGCCCCTGCCAAGAGATCTTCGTACAGGCGAGCGTGATGAGCTACCATCGACTCCACCGAGAAGAGTCGTCTCACGCGATGTTGGGCCTCAAGGCCAAAAGAGGTGCGAAGGGTCGGTGTGCCAAGGAGGGCCAGCCACGCGGCTGCGAGGGCGGCTTCGTCGTCCGGCGGTACCAGGAGGTTAGCCAGGTTTGGCCCAAGCACTGCCCTGTTGCCGCCTACATCCGTCACAAGTGGGCAAACTCCCGCGCTCATCGCTTCAAGCAAGCTGATCGAGGTGCCCTCGCTGAGCGACGTGAGAGTGAATAGGTCGAACGCGCCGTAGATAGAATCCGCGTCATCGCGCCACCCAAGCAACCTCACCTGATCCGCAATCCCCAATGTGGTGGCGAGCGTTTGAAGCCGAGTGCGCTCACTTCCATCCCCGGCGATCACCAGAAATGGCAGCGGGCCGCCACGCTTCGCACACTCGGGGAGAAGGCGCGCGAATCCTCGTAGGGCAAGGTTGTAGTGCTTAACAGGCTCAAGCCGTCCTATGCTTCCAATGACTGTTGCATCCGGCGGAATCCCGAGTGTGTCGCGGAGGGCGAAGCGAATCTCGTGAGAGTGGATTCGTGCCACGGCAACACCGTTTGTGATCAAGCGCCCCTTGGAGTGATCGTGTAGAATTTTGCGGCGCAAGACCTCCAGAAGGGGCTCGGACACCGCGATTACGGTGCTCGTGAGCCGACTCGCGAGATAGTCCAGAACGCGGTCAAGGAGCGGGATGGGTTCCGAGCGACCGTGGTCGGTGTGAACCATGGTACCAACCCCTGCCAACCGCGAAGCAACTGCTGCTTGAAACCAAATGCCGCCATGCGAGTGTACGATGTCTGGAGCGATTGAGCGCAGGAGATTGACGAGCTGGCGCGGATAAAGGACGGAAAGCTTCGTTGTCGAGGAAATCTGATGCAAGACGGCGTACTCCTCTAGGCCGTGCGCAAAATGGCCAGGGTATTCCAGAAAGACAACATGAATCTCAAAGCCTCGAGACGGGAGCTCGGTGGCCAGGCTGCGAAGTACACGTTCCATCCCTCCATAGTTGAGGTTCTGGACCACGTAGGCGATACGCCTCGGAACATCCTTCGAACGCGTCATCCTTGTCGATGACGACAGAGTGCTCGAATCCACTCGATCGCTTCACGAATGCACGGCATTGGGTCCGACAGCCGACAAACATCGCCACGTTGCCTGGGGCGCCATATCCTGAGCACTTCACTGGCGGTTCGCAGGACTCCAGGTGCGCTGGGTGGCAGAGATAGCTCGGTCCGGGAATGTCGAACCCGGGCCAGCAGGTGATCGAGGTCTCCGAGCCCCCATCGCAAACGGACACCGGCTTTCCAAGTTTGAGGAGGTGCCACTGGCTGTCCAAGCGACAGCTGCGCGAGGTACCACGGGAAATCGATGCCGGCGTCGACCGCGAGTTGAAGAGATCCCCAAAAGCGAGGGTTAACTTCCATTAAGAAGTCCCGGCCGGAGCGGTTGTCGTGCTTGAACTCAACCATCGCAACCCCTGTCCAATCAAGCTCTTCCAGGAGCGCGATACTCTGTGCCAGCAACTTGGCCGGAGGCGGCACACTCTCGCAATAGACACTGACGCCGCCTGAAGGCGGGACCTCGCGTATGCGTTTGTGCGCGAAACTCGCGATGATCTCTCCTCGCCAGCGCAGCAGGAACACCCCCAATCCTGGGCCTTCAATGCGAGATTGAATGAGAAGTGGACCGGCATCTGGTCCCAGCTCGTGCACGTGCCTTCGAAGTTGTTCCGCATTGCCCGCATACGCTACCCCCACCTTGCGGCGGTGCCCCTGCGTCCCAACTACTGATCTTGCCGGCTTGATGACAACGGGAAACTGCTCGGGAGTGAACACGGTTGACACGCCTTGGCCGGCATCGAGCACCGTCTGATGGGGGGTATCTATCCCTAATCGACCTGCAATAGCGAGTAATGCGGCCTTATCGGTTGCCCGTCGAAAGTGCTCAAGATCTGCGGTGGGAATGAGGAGTCCTGCGAACAACAAGGGCTGCTCCAGCAAGGCGAGTGTGGATGCTTCAGACACCGGCAGGATTCCGCAGGCCTTGGTCGCATCCGCCAACATCCGGACTGCCGCGCAATAGGCGTCAACGTTCCCTAAGGGGTCAGGTAGCTGATGTTCACTGGCGGCGTATCGTGAGCCGCCTGCAATCGAATGCCGAATAGTTGAGGCAACATGAACCGCGCAACCTTGACGTCCGAGTGAGCGGACGACTGCTAATGCGGCACGCTGTTCCCCGTCCAACACGACAAACGGACCGGCTACTGCCCTGGACGGACAACTCACGGGATTCGTGGGCGGAGCCGAATGTTTGGATCGCAGCAGGGCCTCCCCTCAAGGCAGTGACCGTGCCTACGCGGGAATCGGGTAACACGTGCGGCTACCTATTTGACCGTTGACCCGAATGCAACATCGAGGCCGGAGGAATGCGGCTGGACCGGGCGAGGTCCATAGGGTCTCCATGAGCGTTGGTGCAGGGCAGTGTGGCGTCGACACAACAATCTGAAGATCTTGTCCGCCTGAAGCCGAGATGGCACACCCTATGCGTTTAGTGCCCGTTCGCCGTTCAACCGGCGAATTCGCGGGCGATACCCCCAAGTACCTTGAGGCCGAGCATGGAAGGTGTGGCCATACCGCTCGTTGAGACACCGGGCACCCCAGCGACCCCTGCAATAGGATCGGTGGCGGCTCCCGGCAGCGGAGGCTCCTCGTTTCGGAGGCAGGCGCCCGCCCAACAGCGGATGGGGGTGTTCTTCCCGCTCTTCTTGCTGTGGCTCGTGTTTGAGTTTGGACGGCCGCCGCTGATGCTCGGGATTCCGATGGCGATATCTGTCACCCTTTTTATCGGTTGGATCACTGGCAGGCGATTTCAATGGAATCGATTCACAGTGTGCTGGTTTGTCCTACTCGGGGTAATGGCGCTCGGCGTTCCTTTCGCTGAAAGTGGTCCGGCTGCCCTGTGGACGACACGCCTGATGGCAGTACTGTTTCTGTGCATTTGCCTGCCGCTTCAGGCGCTGCTTAACAGCGTCGGCAGGGTGAGACTCTTTATCCTAACGCTCGTGGCTATCTCAGCCTACGTGGGTGCGTGGGCAACTCAACACGCAGGGTACGGACCTTCGGGTGCGGCAGGTGCTCAAGACGAGAACTATGTCGCCGCATTGATGGGAATGGCAACTCCCTTGGCCTACTTCGCGCTACTTGCGGAACGACGCTTGCTCCCGCGGCTGCTGCTCGGAGCTGCCATTGCCGTGTCCATCTCTGCGGTGGCCTTGGGCGCGAACCCGTCACGTGGCGGGTTTATCGGGCTCTGCGTAGCCGGGTTGTATTGCGCGTCCCGCTCCCCCAAGAAAAAGCTTGGATTCGGGCTTCTTGGTCTCATGACTGGGATTCTCTTGGCCGTGGCGGGGCCGGCGTTCTGGGCTGAGATGGAGACGACCACTGAGATTGAAGGAGGGACCGGAGACATTCGGATTGAACTGTGGAAAATGGGCTTTCGGATGTGGCAAGCCTATCCGGTGTTTGGAGTCGGTCCCGACAACTTCCGCTTCGTTGTGGGAAATTTCCAGTCGGCGGAGCAATTTGCGAAGTTTGGCCGTTCCCTCGGCAACACTGTTCCTCACTCACTCCACGTCGAGCTCGTCACTGAGCTTGGCATTGTCGGCGCGATCGCCATGGCCGTCTTGGTGTGGAGCACCTGGACTGGTCTCGGAAAGCTAAGAGACAGGATCGCGACCGACCGAAACGCGGCACACAGTCACGAAATGTCTTCCCTCATGTACTACTCGGATGGCATTCGGGGCGGTATCCTCGCAATCCTCGTGAATGGGGTGTTTCTCTCATTACTCTATTTTTCACACATCTGGTTGCTGCTCGCGGCAGGCAGTGCACTTCCATTTGTCTACCTCAGAGCGTCCCAACGCTGGGGCGTGGGGACGGCCGCCCCTGTTAAGCCCTCTGTTCTCTCCAGGGCGCGGGCGGGACAACCCCAAGCAGCGTCGGACAGCGGAAGACCTGAGCGAAGCCAGCGCGGAGGGCGAGCTTGACCAGGCCGAACGGTTTCTGGCTGAACGCTGCATTGCTGAGCGGGTCACTTTCCGTGGCCATTGTTCTCATTGAGGTGGCACTTCGACTCCTCGCTCCGCAACCCACAGGGCTCTCGTACCAGGATCGATTCGGCCTGCAGATGCACTACCCGGGAATAACGAGAATGCTTCCACAGTATGGTCACGAGGTGTCGTTCAATTCGGTCGGCATGAGGGACGTTGAGCATTCGATTGGGAAGCCTACCGGAACTTTTCGCATTCTGTTGCTTGGCGATTCGTTCATGGAAGCTCTTCAGGTGCCGTTCGAGGCGTCTTTCCCGAGCCTGTTGAAGCGTGAACTCGAGAGGGGCGCGAGGGGACCCGTGGAGGTAATCAACGCAGGGGTTAGCGGATGGGGCACAGATGACGAGTTGCGATACCTAACGCACTACGGTCTTGAGTATCGGCCTGATTTGGTCGTTGTCATGATGACCCTCCACAACGACTTTAGCGACAACCTTCGACAAGAATGGCACTCGCTGAAGGGCGACATGCTGGTCGAAAACTCTGTCTCACCCACACCCGATGTCGAGTACAGATTGTCGCAGATCAAGGCATTCATCGCCACACGGTTTCAATTGTATCAGTTGTGGAGACGCGTGCGCCATGGTAAGGACATTCGTGTGGGCGGACGACAGCTAAACGCCCATGTGACGCAGCTGTTCGGCATGCCAACGTCCGCATCCATCACGACGGGTGCCCGTCTTACCAGCCTCCTGCTGAGCAAGCTAAACGCTGTCACTGTGGCAGCCGGTGGGCGGGTCGTACTGGTCTTGCTGCCGATAAAGTATCAGCTCTCAGACTCAGCTTTCGCAGACTTTGTGTCGAAGTCCGGCGCGGTGAGAGAGGCGATGAAGCTCGATCAGCCTCAAGGGCTAATTGGGCCGGCCGCGGGTCAGCTCGGCATCCCGACAATCGATTTGCTGCCTAGCTTTAGGCGTTGGACGTCAGACTGCTCGAGCCCGTTGTACCTTTCGTGGGACGGTCATTGGAATGAGACTGGGCACCGATTGGCAGCCGCTGCGGTGGCTGTACAGATCGTGGAATGGGAATTGGTACCATAGTCGGGCTGCGCGAATGCCGTTTGCAATGGGAGATGACGGGATGCAGTTCCCGCTACACAGGCTTACGTGTCTTGTCCTAGCGCCAATCAGCGGTCGAGTCTCGAGTCGTTCGCTACTTAAGGCTTGCCTTGGCGCTTCCTTAGGTTCTGCCACTTCTGCTTACCGATTCCCCATGCCCAGGTCCACTGCATGCGCCGCCATTCCGCGGCTGGTAGGTCTGTCGCGCCGTGGCGCTGAGAACGAAGCCAATCCAGAAGTTCACCGACCGGCACAAACCAGCCAGGCTTCCGTGAGAGCCGCTCAAGCAATTGAGCCGTTTGTGGGTGGACTCCACTGTCCTGAGCGAATCCCTTTCCGAGGTGCGTCGCAACAATGCATACGCCCCCTTCGCGCTCAAGTTGGTCTTGTGCCGGTGGTGCGATAAGCCGATTGAATGCGAGCACGTCATTCGCTTCCGATGCCGAGAACCACCACGGGACAATCGGGCGACGGCTGTCCTTGTACGGCATCGAGGGATTGATTTTGCAAAGATTGATTTCGTCGAAAGTTAGGTTGCGCATATACGTAATGCGTTCGGCAAAATCTCCCCACCACCACGGGGAGCCGCTGCGATGCCCCTGATAGTGCCCAGGGGGCCGGTCACCGAATAGGCGGTATAGCCCGCGCAGAAGAGGGTTGTCGAGGCGCTCGGCACCCCAGTACAAGCCCTCACGATTGTATGCGTGATTGGCGTACACGCGTGGCATATGGCCAAACGCGTCGCCAAATCGGCCAAGCGCGCGTACTGTGCGCTCTCGGAGAGAACTTTCCATGGTCGCACCATGGAAGGCGATCTCAAAGCCGAGAGTCCTTAGAGTCTGCGAGAACTCAAGGTGTTCGGGATCCTCAAGCGTTTCGGAGGTACCGAAAGCGGGGCTTCCTTCGGGGCAACCAACGGGCCAAACCGTCTTGGTGGTTCTGAAGCCGAGTTGTGACAACAACTGATAGACCGGGGCGACGTTTCGCACCGTGCTGACGTCGGTGTCGTCCATAATGGTAAATGCGAAGCGTTTGCCACCAGGAAACGTCAATTGCACACAGCCTCCATCGTTTGTCGAACTGAGGCGAACGCGAATCACACGCCGGAGCAGCATTCAGGGAACGACGGGTCGCTGCAGCCTGCGACGCACCCACAACCTTTTCCGTGACTAGGGCTATGCTCCGAGAACGCCTGATCGACATCCGCCAAGGACTACTCTCCGTGGCGCTGTTCTTTGCTGCTTCGGCCGTCGCACTTAGCCTCGGGGAGGTTGCTGTCCGGCTAGTTGCGCCTCAACAATTGATTCTGCTACGCCCCGATATTTGGCGCCCAGCGGACTCAGTTGGATGGGCCAACCAGCTGAATGTGCATACCGAGGTAAACACTGGCGACAGGACAGTTAGCCTAGTGACGGATGGTGAGGGGTTCCGAATCGCAAAGTCCGGACGGCCTTCTGGAGGATATCGGGTGCTGTTGATAGGGGACTCCTTCATGCAGGCGCTTCAGGTGGAATATGAGCAGAGCGTGGCCGGCTTGCTTGAGAAGTGCTTTGCCGACCGAACGGGGCAAACACTCTCCGTCTGGAATACGGCGGTGAGCGGGTGGGATCCTCCGCAATACTATTTCCAGGCAATGCGAACAGTGACAAACCAGCACTTTGACATTGTGCTGGTTGCGCTGTTCCTTGGAAACGACATCGTATCAAGGCGCTTGGTGCTGCCCCCGCGGAAGCCCTGGCCGAAGCGCTCCTTCAGAGTTCCCAGAAACCTGCAGACTGCAGAGTTCATTGACGCCATACTGGCTCCCGCTAACGATGCGCTCGAGACTCGATCGCACCTATTCGTCTTCGTGAAGAACCGATCCCAAAGCCTATTGATGACGCTTGGGCTGACCGCCATCGAGTTGCCCAGCGAACTCAGGCGTTCGGAAGCCGCATCGCCCAGATGGCATCTTGCCGGTGAGATCCTCTCAGAAATCGACTCGGTCGCCGCTGCAAATGGCGCCCCTATGCTGGTTGCCCTAATTCCGTCGATTGAGGAAGTCGTCCCCTCGGCCCTGCAAGATCGAGCCCGGGCGTTTGGTGTGGATGTCACGGCGCTGGATGTAGACCAGCCTGACAGTATAATGGTCTCTGAACTGCAGTCCCGCGGACTGGCCTTCGTATCCCTGTTGAGACCACTTCGTGAAGCCGCCGGAAGAGGGGTTGCACTTTATGGGCAGGTCGATCCTCATCCAAGTGCTGCGGGACATCAGGTAATGTGGAATGCTATTGCTCCCGTTGTCGCGGAGCGGCTCGGGTTGACCTACGACTGGACGGGTGGCTCGGATCCGGCCTGCGATCTACCATAGCTTGCCCAAATGGCACAGAGGCCATCGATCGAGCGCGCGATGCCATTAAATACTGCCTTGAATTGTTCGTCAGATTGCCCATAGGGGTCGGCGATCTCGCGCGATGGTGGATCTTCGACATCAAAATCACCAAGCAGCTCGATGCGGTCCTGCGGAACTCCGAACTGGCGTGTCAAGATGTTACGCTGTGACCGTGTCATCGCTAGGACCAAAGTTGCTTGCCCTGTGTCGTGGCCTAGGAATAGTCGTGACTTATGACCCGCGAGGTCTAGGCCAAAGCTGTGCGCTGCGGCTTTGGCTTGTGTGTTGGCCGGCCGGTCTGGCCCATACAACCCGGCGGAATCGATTTCGACGTCGCTCAGCCCTAACTCACCGAGCCGCTGCAGCAGGTACGCCTTTGCGAAAGGACTTCTGCAGATGTTGCCGTAGCATACTACCACGACCCGCGGTGGTATGCCCCGTAGCGTAGCTCGGTGTCGCGCACGCTTTCGATTCCAGCTGTGCGTGATGCTGTCTGAAATTGCGAACAGCATCACCACGATCATATCCCACATGCTGGTAGGCGTCACTGCCGTACTTTCGCTGGGCGTGTCCGCACCGGCTAGAAGATGGTGTAGATGAACGGCGCGAGCGCCGAGCCCTGGGCAAAGACCAGGAGCGCGCCGACCATGACCATCACCACGATGATCGGGAGCAGCCAGAATTTCTTGCGGACCTTCATGAACGACCACAGTTCCGACATCAGGCCTGAATTGCTCATTGGTAGCTTCCTCGAATCAGAATTGACGTTCCATCCGGGCGGGATCGAGCTCGGCCGTCCCGCGCTCGAACCAATACCCCTTGTCGCCGGTTGCGTGCACCATCGGGTTGCGGCCGAAGAGGCGCATGCCGACCCCGATCGGGCTCAGGACCACGAAGTACACCACGCCCATGAAGATCGGCGTGGTCACCTTCGAAATCAGGTGCGCCAGGCCCATCCACGCGCGGTTGACCGGGCCGAGCATGGTCGGGATGACGAGGCCGGCCACCACCAGCACCGTCCCGAGCGCACCGGTATAGGGCACCGCCCCGTGGTGACCGCGCCACCAGAGAATGCCGGTGATGACGAGGAACGCGCCACCGACGGTCAGGCCGAACTTCCGGCCCTCGGCTGGGCTCAATCGAGCTGGAATTCCTGTCGCCAATCTCCGCTCTCCTTCCACTCGGGTTGCTTCGTCTTGTCGAGAAGGTATGGGCCCAGCACCAGGTAGTCGATGTGGGTCCGCATGAAGCACTGATAGGCATCGGCCGGCGTGCAGACGATCGGCTCGCCGCGCACGTTGAACGAGGTGTTGATCACCACCGGGCATCCGGTGAGATTGTCGAACTCCTTGATCATGTCGTAGTAGTTCTTGTTCGTTTCCCGCTCCACCGTCTGGACTCGCGCCGAGTAGTCGATGTGCGTGATGGCCGGCAGGTCGGAGCGTGGCACGTTCAGCTGGTCGATGCCCCAGAGGTTCTTGTGCTCCTCCTTCATCGGGATCTGGCGCTCCTTCTTGACCGGCGCCACGAGGAGCATGTAGGGGCTGTCGCAGTCCATCTCGAAGTAGTCCTGGACCCGCTCCCGGAGCACGCTCGGCGCAAAGGGCCGGAACCCCTCGCGGAACTTGATCTTGATGTTCATGTCGGCTTGCATCCGGGGGCTCCGGGGGTCGCCGATGATGCTCCGCGACCCGAGCGCGCGCGGGCCGAACTCCATCCGGCCGTCGAACCAGCCGAGGATCTTCTCGTCGGCCAGGAGCTGGGCCACCTTCCGGTTGAGATCGGCCTGCTCCATGCGCTCGTACACCGCGCCGGACTTCTTCAGGAAGGACTCGATTTCAGTCGGCGTGAAGGCGGGGCCGAGGTAGGCACCCTTCATCGAGTCGCGGCCTGGGGTGACCTTCCGCGGCTGCTTGAGGTACCGGTGCCAGGTGAGCTGGGCCACGCCCAGGGCGCCGCCGGCGTCGCCTGCGGCGGGCTGGATGAACAGCCGCTTGAATGGGCCCTCGCGGAGGATGCGGCCGTTGCCGACGCAGTTGAGCGCCACGCCACCGGCCATGCAGAGATTCTCCAGCCCGGTCTCCTTGTGGACGGTCCGCGCCATCCGGAGCATGATCTCTTCGCACACCACCTGCACCGAACGGGCGAGGTCCATCTCCTTCTGCGTCAGCTTGCTCTCGGGCTGGCGCGGCGGGCCTCCGAAGAGGTCGTTGAAGGCCCCGTTGGTCATCGTCAGGCCGGACA
>CAZXNN010000050.1:0-13428 GCA_964641915.1 uncultured Nitrospira sp.
GCTACTTTGCAGCCGGTACGGAGCCCCGGATCGAGGCCGAGCACGGCCTTCGGACCGGCGGGGGCCGCCAAGAGCAGTTCATGCAGATTGCGGCCGAAGATCCGGATCGCCTCCGCTTCCGCCGCCTCGCGCAACTGGAGCAATAATTCAGTGCTGAGATGCAGATGAATTTTTACACGCCAGGCCCAGCGACAGACATCGGCCAGCCACTTGTCGGCAGGCCGCCCACGGTCCGCGATCCCGACATGCGCCGCAATCATCGCAGCACAGGGATGCGGCGCCACCGCCTCCAACTGCTCACCGAGCCCCAATTCGACCTTCAGGACACCCAACCCCCAGCCCCGGAAAAGAGCCAGCGCACGATGCGAGGGAATGGTCCGAATCGTCTCGGAATAGGCATAGTAGTCGCGAAACTTTTCTTCCTCCGCTGCTTCCTTCCCCTTTACGACAGTCGAAGTGACATACCCCTGATCCCAGAGCCTGGTCCGAAGCGCCGCCAGCAAATCGGCGGTCTCAGCAAAACGTTCGACCAGAATGTCACGGGCTCCTTCGAGCGCCGTTTTCGCATCGGGCACATTGATCCCATCGACGCCGTCACTCGCCGGCTTGACGATCACATACTTGACGGCTTCCTGTTCGGGATCCAGCATGGGATTGGACAACAGGACATCGGCCAACGGCTCCAAACCCGCCTCGCGGGCGATCTGTGCGCGGGTGCGACGTTTGGGTTTATACGGCAGATACAAGTCTTCGAGTGCCTGCTTAGTCGCGGCCGACTCTATCGTCCCGCGCAGTTCCGTCGTCAGCTTCCCCTGCTCCTCGATGGACCCGAGGATCGCCGCACGCCGCTCCTCCAACTCGCGCAGATAGCGCAACCGTTCTTCCAATGTGCGGAGGTGCGTGTCGTCCAAATTCCCCGTGGCTTCTTTTCGGTAGCGCGCCACGAACGGCACAGTCGAACCTTCATCGAGCAAGGCAACGGCTGCCGCCACCTGATGCGGCCCCACACTGAGTTCTGCCGCAATGAGGCGAACGATCTTTTCCTGAGCTGACTCCGACACAACGACCTTGGATGAAGAAGCCATAGAAATGTATGCCGGCGCTTTCCGGAATCGGCCTGACTGAGAGGCCCCCTCGAACCTCAATCACGCACGGATTCCTCTGTCTGAGGGTGGAAGAAGAATCGAGTGTATGGAACTGCTGCCTATCCTGGCAGTCTCGCAAACCGGCCCCCTGCGTTCCCGTACGCCGGTTACGACCGGGCGCGAATCTACCAGATGCCTCCTGTCCCGGCAACTCACCACAGCCCCCCTCCAGTAATCCCTGGAGATCGCCGACACGGTAGATCTCTGCGCCCTCACTCCGCTACACTCGCTCAAAATAAAACCTGTCAGGGGAATTGCATGCTCACGTACTATCAAGTGCTCGAACTACCGTCGACGGCCACCAGCGAAGACATCAAGAAAGCCTGGCACGAACAACTACAAGTATGGCATCCGGATCGATTTTCCCATGCGCCTGGGCTGCAGCGCAAAGCCGAAGCCCGCACGACCTTGATCAATCAGGCGTATCAAACGCTCAACGATCCGACCGCTCGCCAGCGCTACGATGCGACGACCGGTTCTACAGCCGGTTCCCCGCCGGTTCGTCCGCACACGACGGCCTCTCCAACACCGCCACCGCGACCGACGACGTCCGCGGCCCCGCAACCGCCGCCCCCCCGATCGCGCAACGAACAGCGCGGGCCACACCTGCCGATCATGCTGTCACGAAAGAATCAGCCCAAGATCGCAGTGCCCGCGATCCGTATCCTCGTCGATTCCCGTGAGCACATGCCCTACATCTTCTCCGGCCTGAGCAGAATTGCCGGCACCACCTGCCAAACCCTGCAAGGGGGCGATTATGCCATCGCCGAAGCACCGGACATCTTTCGTGTCGAACGCAAGCGCGCGGAGGAACTCAATACGATCTTCTCCAACCCCTCGGAAAACCGGCAGCGGTTCATGCGCGAGCTGGAACCGCTCCTCAAAATCCCCCATCGTTTCCTGGTGATCGAAGGCGCGCTCTTTCAACGCCTCGCCAGCGGACGCCTGGGTCAATATCACAAGAACGGATTATTGGATTTTCTGGATGCGCTGACCGCGCGCTTCGGACTACAGATTATTTATGCAGAGCATCGAGACGAGGCGGAGGAGCGCGTCGCGAATCTCGCGACACTGCATTACGCCTATTACTACGCGGAGCAGGAAGGACTCGGCCGTTACCTGGCGGAAAATGACGTGTGAGCGATGCCACGCCGCTGACTATCGGAACCCCTCAAATCCCGTCTGCCGCAAGGCTTCGTAAATCACCACCGACACGGCATTCGAGAGATTTAAGCTGCGGCTGTCGGGTCTCATCGGCACTCGAATACGCTGAGCCTCCGGCACCGCCTCGATGAGTTCGATCGGAAGTCCTCGAGTTTCAGGACCGAAGAGAAAGACATCCCCTGGCGCATACGCGTTGGTGTCATACCGGCGCGTCCCCTTGGTCGAGACTGCAAACATCCGGTGTCCGCGAAACTGCTCCGCACAATCCGCCCAGCTCTCATACACGGTGATCGTAGCAAACTCGTGATAATCCAGACCGGCGCGGAGCAGCTGTTTATCCTCCAGCGAAAAACCGAGCGGCTTGACCAGATGGAGCCGCACGCCCGTGTTTGCGCAGAGGCGGATGAGATTTCCCGTGTTGGGGGGAATTTCAGGCTGATAGAGAATAAGGTCGAACATTCCGCGCGTGACCGGTCAATGAGACGGCGATCCGGAGGCAGAGTCTATCACGTCGGCGCTGCTGACCGGCACTGTTATTCGGACAGACCAGCCGGCGGCAGACTTGACGCGACGGTCACGCCGCATACCCGTTCGGGTTCGAACTTTGCCACCGCCAGGCATCGGCGCACATCACATCCAAGCCCCGTTCAGCACGCCAGCCTAGTTGCGCCAGCGCCTGTTTCGGATCGGCATAGCAGGCAGCGATGTCGCCGGGCCGCCTGGCTGCCACCTGATAGGGAACCGGTTTTCCGCTGGCTCGCTCAAACGCCCGCACAATTTCCAGCACGCTATAGCCGTTCCCCGTTCCCAAATTCACCGTCAAACACTCCGTCAGCTGTGTAGACCGCTCCAGCGCCTGCAAAGCCTTGAGATGCCCCAGTGCCAGATCCACCACATGAATGTAATCTCGAACCCCCGTCCCGTCCGGGGTAGGATAGTCGCCGCCCCACACGTTCAGTTTGGGCCGTCTCCCGACAGCGACCTGGGCCACGAAGGGCAACAAGTTATTCGGCACGCCCTGAGGATCTTCTCCGATCAAGCCGCTGACATGCGCACCCACCGGGTTAAAATACCGCAGAATGCACAGCCGCCAGGACGGATCGCTCCGCTGCAGATCGCGCAACATCTCCTCGACTATCAGCTTCGACCGGCCATAGGGGTTAGTCGCCGAGAGAGGGTGATCTTCCGTCAACGGCAACCGTTGCGGATCGCCATAGACAGTGGCGGACGAGCTGAACACCAGCTGCTTTACCCCGCACTCGCCCATCGCCTCCAGCAAGCGCAGAGTCCCGACCACGTTGTTGTCATAGTAGGACAGCGGCTGTTCCACGGACTCGCCCACAGCCTTCAGCCCGGCAAAGTGAATCACTGCAGTGGCTTTGCTCGCGCGCAAGGCGGCAACCAGCGCGCCACGATCGCGACAGTCGCCGCGGACCAGCGGGACAGGCTTTCCCGTGATGCGCTGCACGCGCGCCAGTGCTTCCGGATGACTGTTACTGAAATTATCGAAGACGGTGACTTCGAATCCGGCTTGCTGCAACTCCACGCAGGTATGAGAACCGATGTATCCCGCCCCGCCAGTCACCAGGATCATTGTCCGCCCTCCCATGTGTCCACCATCTATTTATCCGGCCCATAAGATACAAGGCACATCACTAGCGGCCAGCTTATCAAACCGGGAACCAGGGTCAAACGATGCTCACCATCCTGCACCATCATTGTCCCTCCGCCCACCGAGCCACATCGAACCATGACAGCGTTTCGGAATGACTTCGGCAACGAAGGTGAATCCCTTTCAATCTGACGGTCTCTCATAAAGCGGGCCGTTTCATCCCGATAGCCCACAGTGGTGTATTTCAGAATCCCCGTGTATCTTGAACCAGAGACCTCCAGCCCAGAGGAGCAGGATGTTCGGAAAGAACGCTGACATACGACACAGAGCCCGGACGTTCCCTTTACGTCGATACCGATACGGAATCGTACCCGTGACCGTCTGGATCACGGCGGTCCTCACAGCAACCACTGCCTCATGGGCACAGGACCCACAACAGGTGACTCCTCTGCGCCTGGCGGAACAAGCCAAATCGGTCTGGGAAAGCGGCGCGATTGCACCGGCGCTCGATTTGCTCGAAGAAGGAATTCATCTCCACCCTGAGGCGCTGACACTCCATAAGTTGCGCGGGGACATCCTGGCCGCTGCTCGTGGCCCTCAGGAGGCGGTGCAGGCCTACGAAACCGCTCTCGCCCAACAACCGGACGCCTTAGATGTCCGCTGGGCGAAATGGAGCGTCCTCCTGCACTGGGGCCAGGCGGAGGAATCCCTTGCCGAACTCCAGCGCATCGCGGCAATCGATCCTCAGAATCCACTGATACATTTGCGGCTGGCCCAGGAACTGCGCAAGCTCGACCGCCTGGAGGAGTCGTTGAAGTCATATCAAAAAGCGGTGGCCCTTGCGCCAGAACTACTCGGCTGGAGGCTCGCAATGGCTCGAGCGCGCTTCGACATTCTGGACTATCGCGGGGCCGATGCCGATGTACAGTACGTCCTCAACAACGTGCCCCCGGGCTCTCCGTTGGAGCTCCCGGCAAAGAACCAACTCGCCCAGCATTACGAGTCGATGGAGCGGGGCCGCCGCTTTACCCCTGCCCTCACGCCGGATGCGACCGAGCAACAGCTGAAAGAATGGGCCGCGATTCGCGCCGACGCCTGGAGACTATTCTCGGCCGGCCGCTTCCAGGATGCCGAACCGATCTACCGGCGGATTGTGACCCTCAATCCCAGAGACACACTGGCGACCCATCAATTGGGACTGACCCTCATGCAACTCGGCCGGTGCAAAGAAGCCTTAGCCATCTTCGGCAGCGTGCTCAATATGAATCCCAGCGAGGATGACTATGCCGATACGGTGTTTCGCATGGGCATCTGTCTCGTGGAACTCGAGCAATGGGAAGACGCCTTCGTGCATTTTCAAACGCTCTATGACACCGCCGTGGAGTTTGAACAGAACAACAAAGAGGTCCAACTGCCGGCCGGCACCCGGGTGCTCGCGAAAGACAAACTGGCCCGCTGGCTCGACAAAATTCGTCCCCACGTCCCTGAATTAGCACAGATGAAAGCAGAGGAAGCGGCGGCAGCTCCCCCTCCCACCGGAGAAAAATCCCTCTCCTCATCGCTGGCAGAAGAAGCGCTATTCGAAAAAGCTCTGGATCGGCTGAAACCGCAGAAAGCCTTAGACCCGCAGGCCTCGCTGATGGGCCGGGATTCTGATTTCAGCTGGTTTCGCTTCGTGATTCCGGCCGGGAAGGTCATTCGTGACGATTTTCCTACCGGCGCCCACGAATTCATTCCGCTCAATCCGAACGACACCTTCCCCCCCACGCAGCCGGAGATCTACCTGGTGTTCGGGCTCGTATCGGCTTCGTACGACGCCATCCCGCTTTCCGCTCACTGTTTTCTGGAGATCGCTGAGGTCAACGGGAACGCGCCGCCCATCGCACAAGACCAGGTCATGATGGCCATGAACGACCAGTCCGGCTACTTCCGCCTCCCCGCTCCTCAGACAGGCTGGGTGCCTGGCCTCTATCGTTGCGGACTGTTCGCCGGTGAACGCACATCCGCTTATACACAGGCCGACGAAGTGCGATTTAGGGTACTTCCGCCTCCTCCATCCAACTAAACCCGCATCTCTTCGGCAGATTCCCGTCGGCCGCAGGACCGGTTCAAATTACACCGGTTCATTGCGAATCGGATACTCCTCGTGAGAGCACGATCCGCAGACACCGGGATGTCACGATGGAATGAGGATTTAGGGTATCGTTCGACTCTGCTCATTGGAGAAGGGGCTTTCATTCCCGTTGGTATCGTAGGCCGATACCGCAAAGAAATAGGTCACACCCTTCGTCAGATCCGTCATCTGAAAAGTCGTGGTGGAAGCGGAGAGGGTGGCAATCGGACTTCCATAGGTGCCCGCGGTAGTCGAGCGATAAATCTTGTACCCAGCCAGATCCGATGCCGCGACCGGATCCCACTGAAACGTGAGCGACGCCGTAGCGGCAGGAGCTTGCGCAGCCGGAGGCGCAACACTGTCGCCCCCTCCCCCACCGGAACACCCTCCAAAAACGGCTCCGGCAACTGCGATTATCACCACGCTGACCGATGCTCGTACCATTGGCCGGCTCCCTCCGTCATGCAACCGCAGGCGAACCAAATGTACCGCCTCCCCGCACTCGACGCAAGGAGGGTGCCGGGGAAATCTCCGCTCCCCACCTGACTAGCCTTGCCGGCAGGATCAAGACCGCCATGATCCGTCGCAGTGATCGCTGATTGCTCCGGCCATCACCAGAGGCCTCTTTTGTACAAGCATCGTCCTCACCCGTCCTCCTCTCCGCCGCAATTCCCGAGGCTTCTCTCAAGGTTTCAGTGGGAGATGACCACTCCCTTCAGGCATACCCCTTGCGGTGCACAGGCCGGAAACTGACACGCTCCATCTTGCATCGGCACATCGATTAGGGCACCCTTCATTCGCTCGGTCACATCGTCCCACGAGGAGCACGGTATGGCACCGACACAGACCACACTCGTCCCTCCCCAAGCCAGTCGTCGCTGCGGACTGCTCGTGTCAGGCCTTCTCTTGTTCACGAGCGCGCTTGGAACAGGCGGTCTCGCACAAAGCGACGGATCTATTCCGGCGCTGGCTCCGACTCCGTTATTCACAACAGCCCCGCCGTTACGCTCCACACCGCTGGCCCAGGCGGCAGCCCCCCGTAAGACCAGGGGACGCTGGGTTCGGAATCAACGTTCCGTCAAGATCACAGCCGATGCGCTCCGGGCTCTCAACCCGATCAATCCGGCACAGCGCACCGAATTCACCCTCGATCTGTTGTCCACCGGGACATATCTGGCCGACCTCAGTCCAGGAAGCGAGCCGCAGGGACAGCATCGCCATCGAATATGGACGGGCACGTTGACGCAGGACAAGGATAGTGATGTGACGCTCGTCATGACAGATACGGCTGTCGCAGGAACGATCCGAAAGGGGCGCATCATCTATGAGATCAAGCCCGGCGCTGACGGCACCCATGACTTGACCGAGATCGACAGCGAGCTGCTTCCCAGTGACCACCATCCGATTGCCGTGAGTCCCGACGAATTGCCCGCCGGAGATGCGGACGCGTCCGCGCTTCCTCCCGCCACAGCCGCTGACAGCGGCACAGTGATCGACGTCATGGTGGTCTACACCGCCGCCGCAAAGAATGCGAACGGGGGACAGAGCGGCATTGAAGCTCTCATTGCCCTTGGCCTGTCGCTGGCAAACACAGCCTTCACCAACAGCCAGATCAATACCCAATTTCGACTGGTCCATACCGGCGAAATTGCCTATACAGAAACCGGCAACTACAATACGGACTTAGGCCGCCTCAGAAACCCCACCGATGGATACATGGACGACGTGCATACGTTGCGAAACACCCACAAGGCGGACCTGGTGGCGCTGATCGAAGACAATATCGGAGATGCCTGCGGAGTGGCCTATGTCATGGACTCCGTCAATGCCGGCTTTGCCGATTGGGCCTTCAGCGTCGTTGAAGACGCCTGTGTCTCCAGTTATACCCTCGCTCACGAACTCGGACACAATATGGGGTCTATGCATGACCGAACCGAAGGGGGCACCGGGGCCTACTCCTATTCCTTCGGGCATAAGGAAGCTGGCAAATTTCGGACGATCATGGCGTACCCGTGCACACCGTCTTGTCCGCGCATCAACCATTTTTCAAATCCCAACGTCAGCTACCAAGGGAGCTGGGTGACCGGCATCGACCACAACACAAGCCCTGCCGCCTCTGCCGATAACGCCAGAGCCTTTACCAATGCGTTGAATACCGTCGCTAATTTCCGCACCGGCGGCGACACCACTGCGCCCCCGGCTCCGACTAGATTTCGAATCATCGATCCATAGCCCCCGGATAAGGAGTCTGGTCGGTGCCCGCCAAAATCTGTTGCCATCGCCTCGTATTAGCAGGACTGACTACGGCACTCCTCTGCACCCTCGGCATGGCTCCCCGACCCTCCCCTGAAAATCACCTTTGGGATTTGGTCTCTACCCCCTCGGCTCCCGAACAGCCCCAGATAACTCGCCACCCCTGGATCATCCGGGAGCAGAAAATCCGCCTCCACCAGATACTCCTCGACAGGCTACGTGATCCCGAATCTCCCGTGCCTTCAGGAATCATCCTTGATCTGACCAGCGAGACCAGTCACGAGATGGTCGTTGAGTCAAAGACTCTGGGCGCACTTTCAACCACAGTCATTCACGGCCATGTACAGACAGCCGCCCCTTCCAACATCACCCTCGTCATTAAAGACAGGTCGATCGCCGGCACCATCCGCATGGACACACGGGTGTTCAGAATCCAATCCACGGGAGACAATGAGCATCTACTCGTTGAAATCAACCCTGAGAAGCTCCCGCCCGACTGACACGCGGCTTCAGATTGATGCCACGCCACCGCGCCAGTGAAACGCTTCGGCTCTTGAACGCGCTCTCCCCCTATTGACTCATCATCCGATTCTCGCTAGCCTCTGCCCATCGCATGTCCGCACGTGGATAAGGAGGAGTATCATGACGCTGTCTCGGTCTGCCGTTCTGCTGTTGATGGGACTGTTGCTGCCCTCGGCGGTCATCGCCGCCACCCTGCCCCGCGAATCGCGCGTCGAGTATTCCGCCGACAGCACCATGGAGGCGGACGGAGACATGAGCATGAAATCCCGCATCTACCACACCCCCGACAAGGAACGGACTGAAATGGGCGGTGCGGAAGGCAGCGTCATGATCATGCGCAGAGATAAGAACGTGATGTGGCAGCTATTCGGCAACATGTATATGGAGTCTCCGCTGACCGAGTCCAACGCAGGCGGCATGGATGGTTTTGAGATTCTGGAACAATCCGACGTGGGAGAGGAAACGGTCAACGGATTCAAAGCCACGAAGTCCAAGGTGATCGCAGTCAAGAAGGAGGACGGATCGAAATTCGGTGGGTTTTTCTGGACAACCAGAGAGGGCATCCCGATGAAGATGGATCTGCTCTCCAAGAAAGACGACAAGAAAATCCGCTTCGCCACCGAACTTACCAATGTGAAGATCGAGAAACAGGATCCGGCCCTCTTTGAAATTCCCGCCGGCTACACCAAGAACGACATGGGCGCCATGATGGGCCAAGGGGGCATGCCAAATCTGGACGAGATGATGAAGAACGCCGGAGAAGAGCGGCAGAAAGGGAAGCGGCCTGCGAGAGAGAGCAGCCGGAGCAAACCTGCCGAAAGTGACAGCCCCGTGGATGTGAACAAAATGCTGAAGGGCATTTTCGGTCGATAAGGAGACCGGCACGATGAACCAGCGCAGAGTCTTCGGCTATACCGTCATCCTGTTGGCCCTGGCTGTTCCATCCGCCTACGCAGATGATCCCTGCATGGGTGCCGAAGAAGAAAAAGCGACCAGAGCCCAGGTCACTGCGCTGCGCAAGGCCGAACAGTCCGGGCAACCGGCCGCCCTGTTCGTCGCCTACCGATCCATCGTGGGTGACGACTGCATCGATCGATACGACAAGAACGCCCTGGCCACGGCCAAGGCCAATCTGCCGAAGCTCGGCCGGAATCTCGCCAAAGCTGCCGAAGCGAAGGGGGCGTTGTACTCTCCTGAACCAGTGCGAGCGGATGGACAGACGTCGGCATTCCGATATTTCGAAGCCATTGAGGACTATCAGGAAGCCAACCGGGTCATGCTGAAAGCGGCGCAGACGAAACCGGAGGATCTGCTGTTATTCAAAACGGCCTGGTCCGTCGACCAAAGCCGCTACGGTGTGCGCGACCCTCAAACCGGAGAACGGCCGCCCTATGCCTCTCCGCCGGCCTATCGCCAGGAACTCACCAGGATCGCCTCGGCGAACGCCGACCGGCTCATGAAGGCCGAGGAAAAAGACGCACCCGGCTTGGTCGGCAGCGCGGCCGACGTCTCCAAGTCGACCATGAATTCGCTCCAGAAGCTGAGAGCGGCGGCGGAGTGGATGCACTATGTGCCGGGGGGCGACCAGCCCGTGAAAGATCGGGCCGACCAGCGAGGCGACACCATCATGAAACGCCCAGATCCCCTATTTACCCAAATGAATGCCTCTCTGTACTATGAATTCTCCGGCTCTCCCAAAGGGAAAGAACTAGCCGCCCAGATCAAGAGAAAAAGCGAGGAGGCCCAGAAGGCCCTGGAAAAGACCAGCGGCAAAATGAAAGACGCGTTCATCATGCCGAGCGAGGCCGATCAGAAAAAGTTCGACAAGAAGAAGGCCGACCTGGAAAAAGAGCTGGGATTTTAGCTGCCGGCACGCCATGCCGGATACTCCTTCTCTCAGAACGACACGGCTGCTCCTCCGGCCGCTTCAACTTTCCGACGCTCCCGACCTCCAGCGACTCGCAGGGGACAAACTCGTGGCCGCCGGGACATTCCTGCCACACCCGTACAAGAACGGCTTAGCCGAACAATGGATCGCGGATCAAGAACAGGCCTGTGAAGCAGGAGCTGCCGCCAGCTTTGCCATCACTCTTGTGGAAAATGCGACGTTCATCGGATCCATCGGCCTGGACATTGTCCAGAGCCACCGGCACGCGCGACTCAGCTACTGGCTCGGCCTTCCCTACTGGAATCAGGGCTACGCTACCGAGGCCGTGCGCGTGGTCCTTCGCTACGGCTTTCTGCAACTGAATCTGCATCGGATCTACAGCCCACATTTTCAAGGCAACGCGGCATCAGGGCGAGTTCTGCGGAAAGCGGGGATGACCTACGAAGGCCGGATGCGAGAACACTACGTCCGCTTCGGCAGGTTCGTAGATCTGGAGATGTACGGCATGCTCCAGCAAGAGTTCATGGGTATGCGATACCAGGCGTGAATCAGGACTCGATCCGGTGGCGGATCGTGTAGCGGCCGGAAAAGCGCTCCCCGGGAGGCAGGCGTTTCAAGCCCCACTCAGGATGATTGAAGGCATCCGACGCGCAGGTCATCGGCTCGATCGCGAACGCGCGGCGCGGCGCATCGGCAATCGCATCGCCGGTATAGACCACAATCGCGGAGAAGGCACGGTCCATCGTCACCTCGATGATCCGGCCGTTTCCGGTATGGCGGAGCGCCGCCGTCGCCATCCCCCCGGCGTCGCGATCGAGCTGTACATAGCAGTGGTTGAATTTCTTCGAACCGATCCGCCGATAGTCGCGACAGTCCCACTCGGTGCCGGCGGCGGAAAGGATCTTTCCTGTTGGCGTGAGCCGGTCATTGAACTCCAGAAAGCCCGCGCCGGGAATTCTGGCCTCGGCATCGTCGATCATCCCGGTGCCGACCGTGAAATAGGGATGAAACCCGATCCCGACCGGCGCCGGTCTGGTCCCGATATTCCGCACGTCGAAAGAGCAGGACAATCCCTTCTCATTCAGGCCATAGGTGACGTGGATCGAGAGCGAGAACGGATACCCTTTGCTTCCATACTCCTCGGCCTCAAGGCGAACGTCGAAGCTGACGCAGTCCGCCTCGGCGCGAGTCACCTGCCACGGCAGCGTCCTGACAAAGCCGTGAATCGCGTTCGGACCTTCTTTATCGTTGCGTTCCAGCTGAAACACTTCGCCGTCGAACGAATAGCGGCCCTCGGCGATACGGCCGGGAAACGGGATCAAGACATCCCCCTGCCCGCCCTTTTTCTGACCGCCGCCGAAATAACCCCAGACGATATCCACCTCGTGGCCTCCGGCCTCGACCAGAAAATACCGGCGCAGGGACCCGCCCCAGGGCGAGACCACCGCCCGCTGATTGCCAAAGGACAACATGATCTCGGTGTCGGGAGTCGTAGCGTTCGTCATGGGACCGGAGTATAGCATCGAGACCGGGCAGGCTCGCACCGAAGTTCGATTTTTATCCGGAGACTCCGGCACGACCGGACACCATATTCCAATTCCGACCGGCAACAGGCAAGATGCTGCTGCAACCAGGGCGCCGGCCCGAACAGAAAACCAGAAGACTATCCCCATGTGGCTTGTGTATATCGTCGAATGTGCCGATAAGAGTCTCTATACCGGAATCACCAGCGACCTGGAGAAACGGATGTCCGCGCATGCCGCCGGGAAGGGCGCCAAATACACCAAACCGCGCAGGCCGTTGACCCTTCGCTATACGGAGACCGTGGATTCAAAAGGCGCCGCGTTGCGCCGGGAAGCAGCGATCAAAGCGCTGGACCGGGCGGGCAAACTGACGCTCATCGATACAGGCACACGACGAGCAGTGAGCCGGACATGATCCAAACCGGTCCCTCGGTGGCCCCCTCACCGCCGTCAGGCTCTAGCTGTCTCGCGTCTGCCATGGCATAGTGCGTGACCGACTTTACCGAGGAGCCCGTACATGGCGTACTTACTGTCGCTGGCCAAGATCGTTCAGTCGCTGCTGGAGCCGGGATCCGTGGTGCCGGCGCGCCTCCGGGATCGCATGGATGAAGACACCGCTCAAGCAGTGGAGCGGGCCCTGCGCGCCCTCTCGGAAGTGGCGATGCAACAGCACCATCAGGCTCGGGCCTCAGGCACCTACACGGCCATCCAGGAAGAGCAGGACACCCTCCTCGCCGAGATCGCCATCCATACACGAGCCGTCAGATCGGACCTCACCCTCACGCCCCAGGAAGCCGTCCGCCGGATTCTCTTGATCGTGGGATTTGCCAGGACCGTTCTGGATAATGATCCGCAGCTCGAAGAACAGCTGGGTCCCGGCGTCGGCGCCTTCTTTGAGAAACTGGACCGGGCGGAATTCGAGGGCCGGTCCGGCGCGTAGGACAGCACGTCGTCGAAGTGCGCCGCGACAAATCGCTGCGTGATTTCTGCAGAAAAAACCGGTATCCTTTCCGATCAACGCCGCCACGCCGTTCCGGCCGGCACAAGGAAGGGAATCCATGAGTTCGACACCGGGTCTCAGCACGACCACACAGTTCCGCAATCTTCTCCTCTCCGACCAGCTGGAATTCATTTGCGAAGCCCACAACGGCTTGAGCGCCAAGATCGTCCAGGAAGCCGGCTTTAAAGGCATCTGGGCCAGCGGCCTG
>CAZXNN010000051.1:0-13408 GCA_964641915.1 uncultured Nitrospira sp.
CCCAGTCGAGTGGGAGCAGAAGCTCGGCGAAGCAGCCTACAAGGATTTTCTCAGTCATCAAGACGTGATGAAAGAGGGTCCTGCCGTCAAGGCTGTCGAAGAAATGACGCAGCGTCTGGCCGAGCAGATTCCCGACAATCCGTACAAGTTTCAAGTCACCGTGGTGAAGAGCGACGTCGTCAATGCGTTTGCCCTGCCAGGCGGCTACGTGGTCGTGTTCACTGGCTTAATGAAAAAAGCGGACAGCGGAGAGGAAGTGGCCGGCGTGTTGGGCCATGAGCTCAACCATGTGTTGCAGCGCCATGGGATGGAGCGGATTGTGAAAAGCCTGGGCATTATGGCTGTGGTCGCGATCATCGTCGGCGATCAGCAGGGGCTGATCGGATTGATGCGCCAAGTCGGCGTCGAACTGCTGACACTGAAGTTCGACCGCGCGCAGGAAACGGAAGCCGATCTGACCGGGCTGCAATTGGTGTATCGCGCCAAGATCGATCCCAAAGGCATGATCACCTTTTTCCAAAAGCTCTCGGAAAAAGACGACGGGCGGTTGGAGTGGCTGTCCACCCATCCGATGAGCAGTGCGAGAGCGGACCGTCTCAAAGCTGAATTAGCGGCTCTCCCGAAGCGCTCCCCCGAGCCCTTCACGTTTCAGTGGAGTGAGGTGCAGGGTGCGCTCGGCGTTCAAGCGGTCGCGGCGCCGTGAGTGGAGATCCGATCAGGAGCGAGCATCCTGTCAATTCGCTAAGCGCAAGCATCTATGTGTGGCCCTTCATGATCGGTTTCGTTGACAATCGGAAAGGCTCCAATCTATATTCTCAGCATCGGCTAGGTCATTTGAACGATTATCGATCGTTCTGTACGGTAGGGTGTTAATTCTTATTCAGAAGGGGGAAGAAGATGAAGAGAGCATTGTTGTCTGTGAGTGTGTTGGCGTTAGCGGTGATGGCGACCGGATGTGCTGGCGTGGGAGGGTATACTCAGCCTGCAGGTCTGACTCCGACGGCCTGGGTGTTCATGGAAACTACCTCCGGGGGTATTCTCCATGACAATGGGGCCACTCCAACCAAGGTCGGCAAGGCTTGCGGAACAAGTATCATGGGCATTGTCGCGACCGGCGATACGTCCGTTGAGGCTGCGATGAACAATGGCGGGATCAAGAAGGCGGTCTATACGGAACAGTATCTCAAGAATATTCTTGGATTCTTCGTCGAAGTCTGCACCATCGTCAAGGGTAACTAAGATAGGTTGAATAGCCTCTGTTGCTGTGAGGCCTAAGCGTGGATGGCAGGTTGCCATCCACGCTTTTTTGTTTTACGACCCGATGTTCCTCCGGAGTATGGTATCGGTACTATTGTGATACTCCTGCGAGTCGGCGGCGGTGCGGAACCGGCACGATATATGAGGAAAGACAAGTCCATGCGTGGTTCGATCACACCGTTGAGCCATATGGCGTGCATGTTTTTCCTGGCTCTGGCTGGCACGGGAATGATGGGAAGCCCTGCTCTGCGAGGCTTTCCAGTTGAGTTTGCACAAGCCTGTGCGGCTGAATCAGCCGATATTTATATCGGGGCGGCAGTGGTTAGTGGATTTCCAGAGGTGCGAGGAATGAGCCTCGCAGGGCAGGAGGTCAGTCGCTCTCGGGCGGACAATGGTCTGGGGGGAGGATTGAAGGTGGGAATATTCCCCCGATGGACGCAGCGAGCCCTTGGGATCGAACTGGAATACTTCGGTACGGCGGGCAGGGTATCGGCACATACCGATTCCACCGGCGGGGTTGCTGAAGGTCGAACGGGACTCGCCGTGATCAATAGCATGGTTAATCTCATTTTCCGGATGCCTTCGGGTGATCTTCGCCCGTATGGCGGAATCGGAGTTGGATACTCCAGTGGAATTCTTCACGGAGCCGATTTCCCGGGCCGTGTAATTCGTGACTTCGACTCGACAGTTGGGTTTACCCATCAGTTTATGGGGGGGGTGCAGTGGGACGTCAGCAAGCCGATTTTTCTGTTTGCCGAGTATAAACATTTGGCCACCGCTTTTCACTGGAAGGGCGTGTCGCTCGACTATCGAGCAGATTTTGTACTCGCCGGGGCAGGATGGAGTTTCTAACTGAAGCTGAATACCATGTCGTCACCCTGGATCGGCTCCATTCGATTCATATCAGAACCCTCCTCTTCGTCGAATAGTGGCGAATGAGTTCTTCTCGCCAAAGCCTAAATCAACCAGAAAAAACATGTGGCACTGGGCATCAGTTGGGCTATAATCGGAGAAGTTTAGTGCCTTGGTGCTCACCATCATCCATCACATGGAGGGGGACGTATGAAAAAAGTGGTTATGCTTGCGGTCGTCGGAGTGTTCTTGGCCATGCAAGGCGGACTGGCCATGGCTGCTAACCCGGATACCGGACCAGGGTGTGGCTTGGGCAAGCTGGCATGGCAGAATTACCCGAATCAGAAGACCATCGGTGCGCAGATATTGGAAGCAACCACGAACGGGTCATTCGGCACCCAGACGTTCGGCATCAGCAGCGGGACCTCAGGCTGCACCAATGATGGGAAGTTCTGGGCGCAGGAGAAGGTTAATGTATTTGCCGCGCTGAACTTTGAGAACCTGGCCCAAGACATGGCCCAAGGTCAGGGAGAACACCTGACTTCCTTGGCGACGTTGATGGGAATTCCGGCATCCCAGCAGCCGGCGTTCTTCGCCATGACGCAAGAAAAGTATGCCTCCCTCGTTTCGGCAGGCGAGACCTCCCCGGTCGCACTTGTGAAAGCCTTGAATGACGCGGTGGCTACGCATCCGATGCTGGCCAAGGTTTCCGCGAACTAGTTGCTGCCTCCGTGGGGTTCTGGTTGCAACTACTGGGACCCCACGGTTTCTTCAGAGTCTTCCCGATTACCGTCCTGCTTGTCCTTCTTGCAGGCGTTGTTCCCCCTTACGGAATCTGCAGCCCGCTCGGTGATCAGTCTTATCTGAATGAATTGCTCAATCGCGCTGCAGCTCTGCGCCTCGCGGAGGAGCGTGAGTGGCAGGTGCTCCTCCATTACCGCCGAACATGGCTCGGTGGAGTGGAGAGTATGCAAGACGATCCGGGGTTCTTTCTTGCCCCCCAAGGGAAAACCGATCCGCAGGCCGAGCTTGCCGCCACGCTGGCCAAGTTTTTTGTCGACGATGTCGTCGGTCGCTCGAAGCAACCTGCGCAATGTGCATTCGTGGCCCGGTATCATTGGTTGAAAGAGCGTCTGCAGATCGATGACACCCGTCTGCCGCCGTTGCCTTGCGAGCGGTTCAGGCAGTGGTTCGAAGAG
The DNA here is from genome assembly GCA_964641915.1 of uncultured Nitrospira sp. Classification (GTDB taxonomy): domain Bacteria; phylum Nitrospirota; class Nitrospiria; order Nitrospirales; family Nitrospiraceae; genus Nitrospira_D. Next base: position 3,309 of record CAZXNN010000051.1, read on the forward strand.
TTCAATGCCGAAGCGATCAGCCTCATCTTCCCGACGGGGTTCATGAACAATCCCTCGTCCATGTTCGGGCATACGTTCTTACGAGTCGACGGCAAGGACCAGACGCCGCAGACCAGAATTCTGGCCTATACTATCAACTATGCGGCTCAGCTACCGCCTGATGCGGGCATCGAGTACGCCTTTAAAGGGCTTGCCGGCATGTACCCCGGGTATTTCACTACAATTCCGTATTACCTCAAGGTGCAGGAGTATCGGGATATCGACAATCGAGATATCTGGGAATACCGACTGAACTTAACCGAGCGGCAAGTGACTCGCCTCTTGATGCACGCCTGGGAGTTGGGAAATGCCTACTTCGACTATTACTTTTTCGGCGAAAACTGCGCCTACCACATCCTATCATTGATAGAGGCAGCTGAACCGTCCGTCCATCTCCTGGAAACCTTTCCCGCCTATACGATCCCTGTCGATACGGTTCGGCTCCTGCAGGAATCGGGGCTTGTCGGCGAAGTGATCTCCCGACCGTCCCGCAGTACACTCGTGCGTCGGAAACGTGCGTCCATGACAGGAAACGAACGCGGATGGCTTGATCGCCTGATCCGGAACCCCGGCGGCTTGCACGAAGACGGATTTCTGGCGCTTCTGCCCGACCGGCAAGCTTTCGTATTGGAGACGGCCTCGGATTATTTTCTCCAGCATAGTGCCGGGGCAGGGCAAGATGGGGGGCCGTATCGAGAAAAAAACCGGACCGTGCTCAGGGCCAGAAGTGAACTCAAGGTGACCCCGTCCGTTCTGCCGATCGAGCCTTATGTGAAACAGCCGGATCTCGGTCATGGGACGAGCCGCTTCGGTGTCGGAGCGGGGTGGCGGAATCGGAGAGTGTTCGAAGAAGCGACTTTTCGTGCCGCCTACCATGAGTTGCTCGATCCAGAGCCGGGTTATACGCCGGATGCGCAGATCGAGCTCGTGTCGGTCGGGATTCGCCACTATCATGATCAATCTCAGGCGCGTATCGAGCGCATTGGCTTGATCAATATTATGTCGCTTGCGCCGATCGATGCGCTGTCCTCCGTCCCTTCCTGGAAGGTCAATATCGGCATGAACACGATTCGATACAACGGTTGCCAACTTTGTAGCAACGGTGTCGCAAACGCTGCTCTTGGAGCGGCCGCCGAGTCGAGTCTGTTCAAGCGGGAGGTATATTTTGCATTTGCGGAGGCCGAAGCCAACTACAGCCGTGCCTATGAAGAGCGTCACCGTATTGGCGGCGGAGGAACCATCGGTCTACTGAGCGATCTCACCGATCGATGGAAGCTGATGTTGTCAGGCACGTATCTCCGCTACGCCCTGGGCGACAAGTCCGAGGATATCCGCTGGTATGCCGGGTCGCGGTATACCCTGAGCCAACACTGGGCCATGCGAGTCGAATACAACCATCGCGAGCGGGACAACGACGTAGTGTTCTCGGTTCAAGCCTTCTTTTGATCTGACCTGGCATCGCCCCCTTGCCCGCCCGAAACAGTCCTGCTACAAGAGTGGCCGTCAGGCGTTGCAGGAGGCCTATCGTGAGTTATTCCACAGAGCCAGCCGGCGACCGCTCCGTGGCCCAGGTCCCGATGGTGCCGGTGGCACCGCATCCTCCGTTGCGCCGCTATTATGCCGAAGGCGACGAACGGCAAGTGTTCTTGAACGAGCTGTTCGATCGCACGGCCTATCAGTACCGCAATATCGATAAAGCGACCGGATTCGGATCCGGCATGTGGTATCGGGCCAAGGCGTTGCGTGAGGCCGGGCTCAAGCCCGGTATGCAGGTGCTGGATGTCGCCTGCGGGCCGGGGTTGGTCTCGCAATGTGCGCGCGAAATCGTCGGCCGGTCCGGTTCGGTCATCGGGCTCGATCCCAGCATCGGCATGTTGCGAGAAGCGCAGAAGGGACCCTGTCAGAATTTTGTACGGGGCATCGGCGAGCAGTTGCCGTTTCCCGATCAGACGTTCGATTTTCTGAGTATGGGATACGCCCTCCGCCATGTTTCCGATCTCAAAACCGCGTTCTCGGAGTATCGTCGGGTCTTGAAGCCCGGTGGGATCGTGCTGTTGTTGGACATCTGTCGTCCACGGTCGCCCCTTCTCTTGTCGCTGTCGCGGTTCTATATTAAGACGGTGATGGGCATCGTTTTCGCGGCTTCGACGGGCAACCGGGACATGAAGACCCTGATGGAATACTGGTGGGACACTACTGAGTATTGCGTGCCGTCGGAGACGATTCTCGAGGCATTGAAAGAAATCGGGTTTGCCGATTGCTCGTTGCATGAACTCTTCAACGGACTCCTGCGGGACTACCGGGCGGTGAAAGTCGAGAAGCGCACATGACAGATTCATTCATCTCGTCTTTGGAGCGGGACTTGGCTGGCTTGATCGTTCAGACGCTCAAGTTGAAGGTCGATCCCGGTACGATCGATCCGACGCAGGCGCTGTTCGGGGACGGACTCGGGCTCGACTCCATCGATGCCTTGGAACTCTCGCTCGCCATTTCCCAAACATACGGCTATCAACTCAAATCGAGCGATCCGGAGATCAAAGCGATCTTTTCCTCCCTGCGGGCGCTGGCCGGCGCGATCGAGAAAAACCGTACGAAGTGAATCATGTGGTGCCATGCACGACGCCCCACTGATTGGCCCCTACAATCCGGAAGACGTGTTGGCTTGGGAGGATGACGGGCCACGCACCGCCCGGCAGTTCTTCTCCGATGTCACCCGCCTTGCCGATTCTCTGCCTGATCGTCCTGCGGTCTTGAATCTCTTGTCCAGCCGGTATGAGTTTCTGGTCGGCTTCGCGGCGGCGATGCTGCGAGGGCAGGTGACGCTGCTGCCCCAGAGCCGGGCGCCTCAGACATTGCGCCGGATCGGCGGCGACTATCGAGAGAGCTATTGTCTGACCAATCAGGATGAACCGGTCGAGGGGATTGAGTCCGTGGTCCTGCCGCGGCCCGGAAGCCTCGCCGGATGGCCGAAGCGGATCCCGCATGTCCCGCTCAATCAAGTCGCGGCCATTGCGTTTACCTCAGGCAGCACCGGCCAACCGATGCCGAACCAAAAGACCTGGGGAGCCTTGACGGCGGTCGCCCGGGCGACGGGAGCCAGGCTTCAGCTGGCAGCTGGAGATCATGCGGCAGTGGTGGCGACCGTGCCGCATCAGCATATGTTCGGGCTGGAAGCTTCAGTCATGCTGCCGATCATGCATGGATTGGTCATGCATGCCGGGCGGCCGCTCTTTCCCGCCGACATCCGTGACGCCTTGGCCGACGTGGCAGGAAAACGCATATTGGTGACGACGCCGTTGCATCTCCGCGCCTGCGTGACCGAAGGCCTGCGCGTGCCGCCTGTCGGATTGATCCTCTCCGCGACCGCGCCGTTGTCCCGAAGTCTTGCGCAAGAAGCCGAACGAAATTTCCAGACCGCGGTGCATGAAATTTACGGGTTTGCCGAAGCGGGCAGCGTGGCTGAACGGCGGACGGTCGAGGGCGATCAATGGCGACCGTTGGACGGGGTGCGTCTCGCACAGGACCGGGCGGTGTGGACGGTACAGGCCGACTACCTTCCGGTTCCGGTCCGCGTTCCGGACCGCATCACCGTCGACGCGGAAGGGCAGTTCGTGGTGCATGGGCGGGAAGCCGATCAGATCAATATTGCCGGCCATCGCGTCTCCCTCGGCGATCTGAACCAGAAACTGCTGGAAATCGAGGGGGTGCAGGACGGAGTCTTTTTCTTGCCCGAAGAGGGGGCCGATCTGGTGACCAGACTGATCGCCTGTGTGGTGGCACCGGGGAAAACCGTAGAAGAGATTCAGCAGGCATTGCGCCGGCGGATCGATCCTGTGTTTCTTCCCCGTCCGCTCCTGCTCGTGCCGCAACTGCCTCGCAACGGGACGGGCAAATTGCCGCGCGAGGCCTTGTTGCTGTTCGCCAAGCAATGCGCCGGAGGGTTGCCGCATGAAGCATGAACGTGTCGTCTCGATCAGTCCGGATCATCCGGCTCTGCCCGGCCACTTCCCCGGCCACCCGGTCGTACCCGGCGTGGTGATCTTGGACGAAGTCATCGAGACGCTACGTATTCAAGCGGGGCAGGCGCTGGCCGTCACCGGCCTGCCTTCGGTGAAGCTCTCCTCTCCTCTCTTGCCGGGCCAGCCACTGACCATCGAGATCGAACAGGACGAGGCTGACACGGCGGTCTTTACCTGCCGAGTTGATCAACGGGTCGTGGCTGCCGGCTCGATTCGCGTTCAACTCCCGGCCGCCGGGCGGGCAAAAATACCATGACGGTCGCCTGGAAACAGCAAGCGGAACGCGGCAGTCCGCGGGCAATCCGTCTCATGGCCTGGGTGGCGCAGTCGTTAGGGAGACCGCTCGCCCGCGCGCTGCTCTATCCGATTTGTCTTTACTATGTCTGCGGGTCGCGGCAGGCGAACCGGGCCCTTCGCCGGTATTATGAGCATCTCCACGGCCGTGCCCCAAGCTGGCGGGCGCTCTTTCGTCACTATTATTGGTTTGCCTCGACGCTTCTAGATCGGGTGTATTGTCTTCGAGGCCGGTTCGATCTGTTCGATATCCGCATTCATGGGATTGAAGTCCTCGATAGAGTCTTGGCGAGAGGATGCGGCTGCCTGCTGCTCGGATCGCATCTCGGCAGTTTTGAAGTCGTGCGCGCAGCCGGACTGTCGCGTGAACGGATTGCCGTCAAAGTGCTGATGGACGAGCAGAATGCTCCATTGATCCGAGCCTTGATACAGGAATTGAACCCTGCCGTTGCCGGGACGGTGATTCAAGTCGGCGGGGTAGACACGATGCTGCAGGTTCAGGAATGCCTGGCTCACGGCGGGGTCGTCGGTATTATGGGTGACAGGATGATGGCGGAAGCGCAATCGGTGCGCTGTGAGTTCCTCGGCGAAGGGGCGGCGTTTCCGACCGGATCCGTGCGGTTGGCGCATGCCGTGGGCGCGCCGGTGGTGCTCTTTTTCGGGCTCTACCGGGGAGGCAACCGGTATGACATTCATTTAGAATTGCTGAGTGAGTCCATTCAATTGCCTTCCGAGCAGCGACAGGAAGATGTGCGGCAATGGACCCAGCGCTATGCGGATCGGCTGGCGTACTACTGTCGTGAAGCACCGGACAATTGGTTCAACTTTTATGATTTTTGGCAGGCGTCTTCGTAGCGCCATCATCGGGATCTCTTTCCTGCTCCTGCTCGGCAGTGTCGCCCTGGCAGCGGTCGAGACTCCTCCTGCGCCATGGACGGTCGACGCGCTCGTGGCGCTGCTCAAGGAGCAGCGCGAGCCCTCCATGGCGTTTGAAGAAGCCACCTACTCCTCCTTATTGACCGAACCCTTGAAAGTGCGGGGCCTGTTGCGGTTCACTCCGCCGGCGACGATGGAGAAAGCCATTATCGAGCCGTTTCGCGAGCGGTACGTGATCGAAGGAGACCGGGTGTTGTTTGAGAGCGAGCGGAAAGGGATCAAGCGGACGATCTCGCTCGAAGAGTATCCCGCCCTCCGCAGTTTCGTCGACGCGTTCCGCGCCAGCTTTACCGGCGACGCCGTTCAGTTGCAGAAGGTGTATGCCGCCACGCTGGAGGGCACCCGCCGCCAATGGGCGCTCCTGTTACGCCCGCGTGAGACGGCGGGACAATCGATGGTGGACTACATTCTTTTTACCGGCTCGGAGGGCCGCGTCGCCACGATTGCCGTCCGGTCCCAGGACGGAGACCGATCGGTGATGACGCTGCTCCATGGAGCGGCCCGATGAGCCGGCGTTTCGGTGTGATGGGGCTTTGGGCGCTGGCGATGGTCTGCGGATTGTGGCTAGTGGCGACGCAGGTGTCCGTGCATAGCGAGCTGGCCGACCTGTTGCCGGAAGGCACGACAGCGACCCAGCGGTTGCTCCTCACGCAAGTGCGAACCGGCGTGGCAGGCCGGCTGATGCTGCTGGCCATCGAAGGTGGAGATCCGGATGATCTGGCTCGGGCCAGCCGAGAGTTCGGTACGCGACTGCGTGCGACCGGGCATTTCAACGTCATCGGGAACGGCGCTGAGGCTCTGTCGAAACAGGATCAGGAGCTGCTGTTCCGGTCTCGCTATCTGTTGAGCCGGCAGGTGACTCCGGAGGCCTTCTCCGTCGAATCCTTGCGTCAATCGCTGGAACAACGGCTTGACGACCTCCGTTCCCCCTTGGCGGCCATGATCAAAGAGACGATCCCGGGAGATCCGACGGGGGCCTTTCTGGGGATCCTCAAAGACTGGTCCCGGCAGGAGGGGCCGGCGAAACATCGCGGGGTCTGGATGTCGGAGGATCATACGAAGGCCTTGCTGATCGCGGAAACGAAAGCGACAGGATTTGACGCTGATGCGCAGGCGACGATTCAGCGGGACATCCGTAAGACGTTCGAGGATCTACCCGGTCGGCCCGACGCTCTCCGTTTACTCATGAGCGGGCCCGGCGTATTTGCAGCGGAGATCAAGCAGACGATCGAAGCGGAGATCTGGTGGCTCTCAACCGCCGCGTCCACACTCGTCGTGCTCTTTCTCTATGCGAGCTATCGGTCGGTGACGCTGGTCCTGCTGAGCGTGATCCCGCTGTCGACCGGCATGGTCGCGGGCGTGTTGGCCGTCAATAGTTGGTTCGGCTTTATCCACGGCATCACGCTCGGTTTCGGCATCACCTTGCTGGGTATTGTCGACGACTACCCCATCCACTTGTTCAGCCATTTGAATGTGCAAGGCTCCGCACCGGCTGTGATCCGGGGGATCTGGCCGACGATGCGACTGGGTGTACTTACCACGGTGATCGGGTTTTCCTCCCTGCTCCTGTCCGGATTTCCTGCCTTGGCGCAGTTGGGTCTTTTTGCGGTGGTCGGACTCGTCACGGCGGCCCTGGTGACCCGGTATGTGCTGCCGGTCTGTGTCCCGCCGGCGTTTGTTCCCAGGAATGTGCCGCGAGGAATCGTGCCGGCCGTGGCACAGCTCACCCGAGCCAAGTGGCTGGTGCCGGGGGCGGTCGTTCTTGCGACAGTCATGCTGTTATGGTCTGATACACCTCTGTGGCAAACGGATCTCGCGAGTCTGAGTCCGGTGTCGGAAGCCAGGAAGCGGCTGGATGAGCAGCTCCGCCATGATCTGGGGGCACCGGATGTCCGGGATCTGCTCGTTATCGAAGGATCGACGGCTGAAGAGGTGCTCCGACGCGGAGAAGCCGTGATGGCGGATCTGGAACAACTGCGAACCGGCGAGCTGGTGGCGGGCTACGATCTGGTTGCCTCGTATCTGCCGAGCCGCCGCAGTCAGCAGGCCAGGCAACAGGCGCTTCCCGAGCGGAGCGTGCTGGAACACAACCTCCAGACCGCGCTCTCGGGGCTGCCATTCGCGCCCGGACTCTTTACTCCGTTTCTTGACTCAATCGAGACTGCGCGGATACAACCGATGATCGACCGCGACACGTTCCAAGGTACCGCTGTGGGGATGAAGCTGGGGTCATTGTTGATCGAACAACAGGGGCAATGGTCTGCCGTGGTGCCGCTACGGGGAGTGGCGGATCGGGCGAGCCTCGGTGAAATCGTAGAAGGATGGCATGCTTCCGGAGTGGCCTACGTGGATCTCAAGGAGGAGTCCAACCGGTTGATGACGGCCTATCGAGACCGAACCCTTGCGATCGTGGCCTGGGGGCTGCTGGTGATTGCCGCCGTGCTGGCCATCGGTTTGAAATCGATCAACGTGCTGCGGCCGGTCTTGTTGCCCATGATGAGCGCCCTGATTGTCGTGGCCGCCTTGGTGAACGCGGCAGGCGAATCGCTGTCGCTCTTTCACGTCGCGACGTTTCTGCTCGTTATTGGCCTTGGACTCGACTACGCGCTGTTTTTCAATCGGCCGGAGGGCACGGGCGAGGAGCGCGCACGGACGCTGTATGGTTTACTGGTCTGCAGCACCACAACGATTCTTGTGTTCGGTGTGCTGGCCTGTTCGGCGATTCCGGTGCTGCACGCGATCGGCCTGACCGCCGCGATCGGATCGTTCTGCTGCCTGCTGTTTGCCGGGATGATGGCGGACGAGGAGAGTCGTGCCGACGCCTAACCGACCGATGACACCGTTGACGCTTTCGGCCTATACGCTGGTCACGGCGAATGGGCGCGGCATCGGCGCCGTCTCCCAGGCGTTGCATGAGCGGCGTTCAGGGCTAAAGCCGTGTGATTTCGAGGACGCACTGCTCAAAACATACATCGGACGGGTTGCGGGGCTGGAAGATTTTTCTCTCGGCGCGGATTTAGAGCAATTCGAGTGCCGGAACAATCGACTGGCTTGGCTGGGCCTGCAACAGGACGGGTTCATGGTCGCGGTGGCGGAAGCGATCCAGCGCTACGGCGCCGACCGGATCGCGGTTGTCATGGGCACCAGTACCTCGGGTATTCTGGAAACCGAGCATGCGTACCGGAATCGCGATCCACTGACCGGTTCGTTGCCGCCCTGGTACACCTCACGCTATCGCTATACGCACAACATGTTTTCGTTGGGTCATTTCGTGCGGGCCTGCGTGGGTCTGCAGGGGCCGGCCATGGTCGTCTCGACGGCTTGCTCGTCGAGCGCCAAAGTCTTTGCGACGGCCGCGCGCCTTCTACAGGCGGGTCTTTGCGATGCGGCCATCGTCGGGGGAGTCGATAGCCTGTGCCACACCACTCTGCATGGATTTTCATCCCTGCAGCTGCTGTCGACCAGCCCCTGCCGGCCCTGCGATGAAGATCGCGACGGGCTCTCGCTGGGCGAAGCGGCGGGGTATGCATTGCTAGAGTCGAGCGAGCGGGTGGGACGAAAAGGGGCCGTCGCATTGCTGGGGTACGGCGAGAGCAGCGACGGGTACCACATGTCGCATCCTCATCCTGAAGGCGCCGGTGCGATTCGCGCCATTCGCCAGTCACTGGATCGGGCCGGGTTGCAGCCGTCCGACATCGATTATATCAACTTGCACGGAACGGCGACTCGGGCCAACGACTTGGTCGAGGATAAGGCGGTGTATTCGATCTTTGCCGATGGGCCGGCTTGCAGTTCGACGAAAGGCTGGACCGGACATGCGTTGGGAGCGGCGGGGATCACGGAAGCCGTCATCGCGACTTTGTGTTTGAAGCAGGGATTCATCCCCGGCACACTCAATTGCGATCGGGTCGATCCGGCGTTGCGCAGCCGCATTCTCCGTGAGAACGAGGACCGGCCGATCAGGCGCGTGGTGAGCAATATTTTCGGATTCGGCGGCAATAACTGCAGTCTCGTGTTGGGAGTGTTGTGATGCGGGTCGGGATTCTCGGAGTCGGACTGCTTGCGGCCGGCCTCGAAGGCTGGCCGACCGGGCGCGAGGTGCTGGCCGGCACCAGGCCGTTCGATCCCTGTCGGGTGCCGGATCCGGATGCGTCGCTCCTCCCGGCGAATGAGCGGCGGCGGAGCAGTGATTGCGTCCGGTGGGCCGTGCAGGTGGCGCAGGAAGCCATGGCGCAATCCGGGCTCGATCCTCATGAGGTCGCGACCGTCTTTGCCTCGTCCGGAGGCGAGATGGAGGTGCTGGATAAGTTGTGCCGGGCGCTGGCGACCACTGAGCGGGTCGTTTCACCGACGCTGTTCCATCAGTCCGTGCACAATACTGCGGCAGGTTACTGGGGCATTGCAACGAGTTGCCAGCAGTCCTCGACGGCGCTGTCCTGTTATGACGATTCCTGCGCGGCCGGGCTCTTGGAGGCCGTTACCTATGTCTGCGTCGAAGAGCGTCCGGTGCTCTTTGTCGCCTACGATCTGCCGGCACCGGCACCGCTCAACGGCGCCCGGCCGATCGCTTCAGCATTTGCCACCGCGCTGGTGTTCACGCCATTGGTGGAGCAGGTCTTCGCGACTGCCGAGGTGACACTGACCGCCGCTGCCGGTTGCGACGTGAGCAGCGCATTCAGCCAGGAATTCGAACGACTCAGACTCGATAATCCGGCTGCCCGGCTCCTGCCGGTGCTGCAGGCGCTGGCCATGGAGCGTCGCGCCACGATCAATCTGAACCTGTTGGACGATCAACGGCTGATCGTAGAGGTT
>CAZXNN010000052.1:0-13202 GCA_964641915.1 uncultured Nitrospira sp.
ATCTTGCATCCCAGGACCATCCGGTCTATCTTCTGCCTGGCGCGCCCGTGTCTGTGTCGGCGGCGCGGCCTTAGAACCCGGCGATCACCTCCTATGGAAGCTGGCAGACGACTATGGGCGTAGCCTCGATTCTCGGTCTGATCACCATCGGACTACTTGCGTACCTCGGCGCCGTCCGTAAAAAACCTGCCGGAGTTGAATTCTACGCGGGATGCCTCTCCACGATCCTGCTCGCGCTCCTGTTGGAACTCACCACACAAGGGTTGATCTCACATGTGCCCCAGTGGGCGCAGCCCTGGTTGGCCTTCATTGCATACCTGGCGACCAGTTTCGTCATCCTGAAAACCCTGGACCTGCTGTTCATCGAAGACTACCTCGTTGAGAAGCGGGGGAAGTACATCCCCAGGATGCTCCGTCTGATCTTCCTGCTCGTCGGGATCACACTGGCGGGCCTCGTCCTGCTTCGGGCGGTGCTCGACATGGATCCGCTGACCTTGATCGCACTCCCGACCATCGCCACCGCCGTAGTGGGGTTCGCCCTCAAGGACGTCATCGCGCGCCTGGCCTCGGGCATCCAGCTCGGCCGCATGATCCACGTCGGCGACTGGGTCACCTTGATGGACAAGGAGGGCGTCGTCACCGACATCGCCTTTGATTACATCACGCTCAGAACTCGCGCCTACGATTACATCATGCTGCCCAACGATGCCGTCTGCCAATCCGCCATCACTAACCATAGCCGGCCTGAAACCTTGTGCGCCCGAGCCATCCAGGTCGAAGCGAACTATGCCCATCCCCCGATGCAGGTGAAAGAAATCCTCGTACAATCCGCGTTGGCGGTTCCCGGCGTTGTCGCCGCTCCGGCGCCGATCAGCTTCGTCGAGGAATTCAAAGAGTCCGGTATCTCCTACAAGCTCAAGTTCTTTTTTCATGATTACGGAGCCCGCGAACGGCTTGAGGGCGAGGTGATGGCCTACGTCTGGTATGCCTTCCAGCGGAATGGCGTCGAGATCCCTTATCCCCAACGGGTCGTGCACATGCCCCAGCCCCCTGACCTGACGGCGTTGCGGGCCATTGAACTGGCCGGCATTGAGGAGCAATTTCGCGCCATCGATTTCTTAGCCATCCTCGATGCGGAGGCGCTGCACTCGCTGGCCGGGCAAGCGCAGAAGCGTGTCTACCTGCCCGGCGAACAGGTCGTGCGGGAAGGCGAACCGGGAGAGGAACTCTTCGTGGTTATGGAAGGCGAGGCCGACGTCGTGATCCAAACCGGTGACCAGACCACGCCGGTCGCCGCGATCAAGAAAGGGCAGTTCTTCGGTGAAATGTCCCTGCTCACCGGGGCCCCCCGTTCCGCAACGGTCCAGGCTAAATCCCATCTGACCGTCACGGTGATCGGCAAGAGCGCTATGAGCCGGGTCATCTCACGTACCCCCGGCCTGGCAGAACAATTCGGCAGCATCCTCACGACCCGGCAATCGGCGCTGGCGGCCACGCGCGAAACCGCCGATCGCGCATCAAAACTGAGGTCCGTCGCAGAGGATGGACAGTCGCTCACCGCAAAGATCCTCCAATTTTTCCGCCGGTCCGGGAACTGATCCCCGACCGCTTCCTGTCATCGACGGTGGAGCCGTGAGATGCAAGCTGCCACTCAACGAAAAAAAGTGATCTCAGGAACGGTGCTAGGAGGAGCGGTATGGCTCCTCGCCCTGGCCCTGCACTGGTCGGGATGGCTCACCGTCACAGAGCTCAAGACACTCGACCATCGGTTCCATCGGTACGCAGATTCCACCAAGGCCGGGAACGACATCGTTCTGGTTGCCGTGGATGAGGCCAGCCTGGAATCCTACGGCCAGTGGCCCTGGTCCCGCGACCGGCACGGGTATGTCGTCCACTACCTGAAACAGGCCGGTGCTAAAGCCGTGGTCTTCGATCTCCTGTTTCTCGAACCGGATCGGTCGGGGGAAGAGTTTGATGCCGTGTTCGCCGAAGAGATGCGAGCGGCCGGGAACGTCTATCTGCCGTTTCTGATGCAGGACGAGCGGATGCCCGCCGGCGGCTCGTCCGCTTCCGGCACGCAAGAATACCCGCCTGACATCGTGAAGAAAGCGACGATCGCACTCGACGATCAGACTCCTCCGCCGACCGGAACAGTCCCGGCCTATACCGGCGCCAAATTGCCCCTGCCGCTGTTCGCGCAGGCCGCTCACGGTCTCGGATATATCAATCTGACCCCGGACATCGACGGAACCACCCGCCGCCTCCCCCCACTGGCGCAGGCGAAAGATCAGGCGTTCCTGCACATCAGCACGACCGTGGCGCGCGACCTTCTGCCAGCGGATCGAGCCTCCCTGCATCCTCGGGAACTTCGACTGGGACCGGTGACGATTCCCTTGACCGCCGAGCAGGACATGGTCATCGACTGGCACGGATCGCTGGGGAATCGCGTCTACCCCGTCTATCCCATCGGAGCCGTCCTCCGCTCCTATACCGATATGCAAGGAAGCCAGCCTCCCCTGCTGGACCCGGCGCTGTTCAAAGACAAAATCGTATTCGTGGCCGCCACCGCCGCTGGGACGTACGATCTGCGGGTCACACCGCTGTCCCCCTTCGCACCCGGCGTCCTCATCCACATGTCGGCGCTCGATAATATGCTGAGACATCGCCATCTCCGGCCGGCGTCGTGGGGAGTTTTCGCAGCCTCCACACTCGTCCTGACGCTCGCCACCGCCTGGGCCTTCATGTTGATGCAATCCCAGTGGGTCAAGGCGGCCACCATCGCCGGCCTGGCCGCCGCCTACTACGGACTCGCCGTCCACGCCTTTACCTCGCACGGGCTCTGGCTCGATCTCGCCGTTCCCGAAGGCGCGCTGGCGGTCTCGTTTGCCACCGCCGCGACCGTCGAGTACCTCACGGAAGGGCGACAGCGCCGGCAACTGCGGACAGTCTTCGACAAATACATGGCGGCCGAGGTGGTCGATGAGATCATGCGGAATCCGGAAACGATCCGGCTCGGAGGCGAGAAAAAAGAACTGTCGGTGATCTTTTCCGACATCGCCGGATTTACGTCCATCTCGGAACAAATGGATCCGGAAAGGCTCGTCGAACTCCTGAACCGGTATCTCTCGGCCATGACAGAAATCATTCTCCGCCACCGGGGTAATGTAAATAAGTACCTGGGTGACGGCATAATGGCGATCTTCGGAGCGCCGCGCGGAGAGCCCAATCACGCCAGCCTTGCCTGCTTTGCCGCGTTAGACTCACAGGCTGAACTTGCCAGGCTGCGCGAACGGTGGAAAGCCGAGGGACAGCCGGAGATCAGCGCGCGCATCGGGATCAATTCCGGCTGGCTCGTGGTCGGCAATATGGGATCGCAGGCACGGATGGAATATACGGTGATGGGCGATGCCGTGAATCTGGCCTCTCGCCTGGAGGGCGCGAATAAGTTTTACGATACGCTGATCCTGTTGGGTCCCCGCACCTACGAACTCGCCGCCGGAGACATCGAAGCGCGGGAGGTCGACCGCATGCGGGTCAAAGGCAAACAGGAGCCTGTAGTCGTCTTCGAATTGCTCGCCCGTAGGGGGCAGCTGCCTGACGAACGACGCCGTGTCATTGAGACCTATCGAATCGGGCTCGAGGCCTACAAGCAACGCGATTTCAAAACAGCGGCCGCGCAATTTGAGGCCGTTCTGGCGCTCGACCCGAAGGACGGCCCGGCAAGGGTTTACTTGGAAAGGGCCAAAGAGTACCTTATAGCTCCGCCTCCCGAAGAGTGGGATGGCGTGTATGAACTCACTTCGAAGTAAGCGAGGCTCCCGTGAATCACCGTCATGCCTTCCTTGCCATCCTGGTCTTCATGGTAACTGCCATGACTGATGCCGCCTTCGGCGAGACCCTCTATGTCTCAGCCAAGAGCGCGCAATTACGTTCGGGAAAAACCTCGCTGGACCCCGTCGTGGCTGGCCTGAAGATCGGAGAAGCCTTGGAGGTGGTAAAGCGGGACGACCGCTGGGTGCAGGTCAAGACCGCCAAGGGTGTCACAGGCTGGATCTACTCCGGCAATGTGTCCGAATCGAAACCGGCGGAAGGGGACAACGAGCTGGCCGCCTTGGGGAAAGGATTCAGACGAACCGAGGCCTCGGGTGTCACCGCCTCGGCCGGCGCCCGCGGGCTTGATAAAGCGTCGGAAAGTTATGCCAATCGGGTCGGAATTACCCAGCAGCATCGCGATGCCGTGGATCGGATGACCGCCAACAAGATTCCTGACGAAGATATCCAGACATTCCTCAAAGCCGGGAGGCTCGGCGAATATGCTGAATAGGTCATCACGCGGGCTCCTCATTGTCGGCCTGGCACTGCTCGCAACCACCGGTCTGTCCGCTTGCGCCGAAATCCAGAAGGTCGCCGAAAGCGCCGCTCGAAGCTCGGGGAACGATCGGCTGGCGAAGACGATCCATGGCGGCGGGACGCTCATCGGCGGGCTGCTACCCATCGGATACGAAGAAGAACAGACCATCGGACAGGCGATCGCCTTACAGGTGGTGGCCCGCTACGGTGGAGTCTACGATCAGCCTGACCTGACGCGCTACGTGAACCTGGTCGGCCGTAGCGTGGCCTTAACCTGTGATCGGGCCGGCATTGAGTATCGCTTTGCAGTCCTCAACCATGACTCGATCAACGCCTTCGCCGCGCCTGCCGGTTACATCTTCGTCACCCGCGGGTTGTTGAAAACGATCAAGAACGAAGCCGAGCTTGCGGCGGTGTTGGGCCATGAGATCGGTCACGTCACCCAGAAACATATCCTCGACGTCATTCAGCGGTCCAAACAGATCGCCGGCGTGGCGGAAGCCGGCCTGGCTTACGCGAACAAGAATCCCGACGCATTCAAGAACGTGATCGACGGAGCTGTCAAGAAGCTGTTGGACGAGGGGCTGGACCAGGGCAAGGAGTTGGAGTCCGACCGGCTGGGAGTCATTTTCGCATCGCGCGTGGGTTACGATCCGACCGCCTACGAGACGTTCCTGGACCGGCTACGGACCCTCAAAGGCGATGACCGGGCCTTCTTCAAAACGCATCCGGATTTTTCTAACCGGCTCTCAGCCGTCCGGTCCACCATCAGTGAGCAGAAGCTGAAAGCTACAGGCATTCTCCTCGCCGATCGCTTCAGCCGCTCATTGAACGGAGCGCTGTAGAGGAAACCAACCCGGATAGGCATCGCTCCTAAACACCTCGTCAGATCACCCCGTATTTCCCTGGCACTCTTCCCAGCAGGTCAAGACCGCTCTGCTCAAGCGCAAAGAGCGGGACGACTTCCGATCCCACAATTCGAAGGCGCTGATCTCTGCATGTAGAAATAATTGGCTCCGCAGGAGACGAGAGCCATTGCGGGCTCTACGCCTAGAGAGCATGAGCACTCCCACGCCGTGTAATAGATGCAGTCTCTCGCCTTCAGCAGGTAACCTCTTGGAATGTTTACCGTCAGCTAAGAAACACGACGGCCTGCCCTACAGCCTCCACATCACGTGAGACACCGAATCACGAAATAAACGCGAATACACAGGCGTTCGCGCCTGAATCGGCATCGCACAAACACGGCACATGTCTTGCTGTGGTAGTCACCGGATTACGTGACGCAAGTCTTCGCTTGAATCACCAGATCATTCATTTATCCCAAAACGGTACCGTCTTTGGAGATACCGACATCTCCAAGGACGATACGACGATTCAAGAGTATTGAAACTAATAGGGCCGGGGCACAACCATGATATGTAAAGAGACCCTCCGGATCTTCGGAGCAGCCGCCGTAGCCGTTCTCCTGATACTCTGGAGCCATTCATCATGGGCAATTACACTGACATGGAATCCCAATACCGAACCCGATCTAGCCGGGTACTATATCTACCAATGCAGTCAACAGCCCTGCACGAAAACCTCTGGCACGGCAACACGACTTGCCACACTGGGAAAAGTCACCAGCTTCAATGCCGGGACACCCGCCGTCATTCAGTACTATCTGATCACGGCGTACGACTTTGCCAATAACGAATCGAACGAAAGCACGGTTGCCACCTATATTCCGGCCGGCACGCCACCGCCACCGGCTTCAGCCACGGTCGGTCTCACCGTAGTCGGCTCGCCGGCGTCGGGGCAACCCTGGTCCGTCCAGGCGACGACGAACGCCACGGGGACCGTGTCGATGCAAGTCTGGGTCAATGGTGTGTTGGATCACACGGAAGGGGTCGCTCCCTATTGCGCCTTCGGCGACAACGGCACCGCCTGCACCACCGTCTTGAAGTCCTACGGGACCTATACGATGGAGTTTCGGGCGCTGAGTAACGGGCTCGAAGTCGCCCGCCAGGCTATGGTCGTGACAGCCTCCGCCCTGTCCAGCCCGGCACCTCAGCCGGTAGCATCGTCGGGAGCAACAGCAATGCTGACCGTGGTCGGCTCGCCAATGTCGGGGCAGCCCTGGTCCGTCCAGGCGACGACGAACGCCCCGGGGACCGTGTCGATGCAAGTCTGGATCAACGGCGTGTTGGATCACACTGAAAATCATGGCCCCTATTGCGCCTTCGGCGACAACGGCTCCGGCTGCACCACCGTCTTGAAGCCTTACGGAACGTACACAGTAGAGTTTCGGGCGCTCAGTAACGGGATCGAAGTGGCGCGCCAAGCCATCGTTGTTACAGCCACGGCCGCAGTATCCGGCACTTCACCTTCTCCAGCGACCGCCACGGTCATGCTGACCGTGGTCGGATCGCCGGCGCTATCGCAGCCTTGGTCAGTGCAGGGCACGACCAACGCATCCGGGGCCGTGTCCGTACAAGTCTGGATTAACGGCGTGCTGGACCACACGGAATCCTATAGCCCCTTTTGCGCCTTCGGCGACAACAGCGCAACCTGCACTACGGTCAAGAAACCCGTCGGAAGCTACACCGTGGAGTTTCGAATACTGAGCAATGGGATCGAAGCCGCGCGTCAAGCCATCGTCGTCACAGCCAAATAGGCGTCACCGTCATGCACAGACCTCGCGCTCTGTGCACTGCCGCATTGGCGCCACCTGCGCGAAGCACGATTATAAAGCAAGACGTCTGATGATGTTCCGGGTGATTTGAGCCACGAGCGGATCGCCGAGATGCCGAGCCCATTCAGTGCATCCCACCGTCATGACAGTTCCCCCATCGGCCCAGAGCCCCAACACCGCAGCTCCCTGGCGCAGATCTCTTCCCCAGGGGGTGAACCCATCACCACGACCAAAAAGTGCCTTCGAATGCACGGTGGCTTCATAGTCCGGCATCCGACCCGGAGCAAGCCCCAGGATCTGAAAGTTCGCAGGAGTGCCGTCCCGGTGGCTCGCCACAGGAACCCCGCCTGTCCACTCGATATCGCAGCCATCGCACTCATAGCCGATAGCACCCACCAGCGGAAACTGTCCCGGCCGGCAGCCTCCGGACCAAAGGCCGTCAAACACCCAATGCTCTGGATGATAAATCGTATAGGGAACCGGCTCGGGTTGCAGCGCTCCGTAACAGAAACTGACACCGGTCAACCGATTTTCCGGCTGGTTTGGCCCCTCGCGATGACTCCATAAGGCATCGCCGTCCATCTCGCCTTCCAGGATGAGCCGCGAGTCCGCCGGATCGAACCGGACGCTCCGGTAGCATACGTTTCCACTGAAAAATGCCGCATTGCCTCCGGCCCGGATATAGCGATCAAGAGTCGAACGCATCGCCATGGACCAATACTCGTCATGACCGACGCTCAACACCAGACGATACGAAGATAGACAGCCGGGATCCCGCTCCAAATCTTCGTTCGCGGCGTAGTCGAGCGCGATCCCGTTTCGCTCGGCCCACTGCACAAAAGGCCATTCCCACTTATCCCACCCAGCATACGGGCTCTGACGGCTTGGAGCTTCCCCCGGGCGGCAGTGGTAGGCAGAGAGAAATCCTGCCGGCAAGGGCCGATGGAAAGACACGGCGCGCGCCCGATCGTAGAAACCGCCGCGGGTTGTGCCGATCCCGTCCGCGGCCCCGTAATTGTTATACGCGCAGTAGGTGTTGGTCGAGACCAGAAGGAGCGTGCCGGCTCGTCGATCCTGGTCCAGAGCGCGCACAACAAAAAAAGCTTCTCCGTCGCGCGCCGGTCCGCCGGGGGACAATGCGCTCATCGTGATTCGATAAAACCCCGATGACCAACCGGACGGCACTTCAAAAGACACCCGGCTGCTCTCTCCATCATCCCATCCGCACCCGTGCTCGGAAGCATCGGAGGGAATGGCCTTCGGTAACACCCATACGGGCGCCGACCAGACCGGCGTTGCTTCCGCTCCGAGCCGGTGGATCGTCACAGTGGCTCTGGTCCGTTGCGCCGCCGACATGAAAAGGGTCACGCGATCTCCCGGGACATAACTCCGCCGATCGGGATATCCTTCGACGGCCGGCCGCCCTCCATCGAGCCAAAGAACCGGAGCACCGGTGGGATCGTGAGTCGAAAAACGGCCGCAGGCGCCGGTGGAAGAAGGGCGACAGAGCGAAAGTCCTGCCGTCGCCAAGACGGAGGAGAGGAACTGCCGTCGGCTACACCCCGAAAGCGGGCGGTGGATCTCCCCGGAGTCTTTCATGATCGATCCTTCATGCCGGGCTCCTGAACAAGCGCGGAAAAGAATCTCCATTCATTCGGACGGGAAAAGACCTGAATGACCGAGAATGCGACAGATATAATCTACTCTCCACCCTCTTGCCAAGCCGGACGACCATTCCCCCTCATTGACCCTCTCCCTATTGCTTCCTATACTGGAAAGAGATCGGAGATGCTCTAGTGAAAATTGTCATCAGCCTGGCTCTCGGATTTGCGCTCCTCGTCGGCGTGGTCGTCGCGCTGCCGTTTCTCATCGATCTGAACCAGTATCAAGACCGGTACAAACCGTTGATCGAAGAGGCGCTGAATCGCAAGGTCCAACTCCAAGACATCCGCCTGACGATTTGGCCCCGCCTCGGCGCCCGTGTCGGCGGGGTGACCATCCTCGACGATCCGTCCTTCAGTGCCGGGCCCTTCGCATCGCTGACATCGTTGGATGTCGGAGTGAAGCTCTTGCCGCTTCTGAGCAAGCAGGTGGAAGTCGAGGAGATCGCTCTCCGCGATCCGGCCATCACTGTGATCACCAACAAAGACGGCGTGACGAATGTATCGACCATCGGGGCCAAGGCCGTGTCTCCCTCTACCGCAGAAACCGGTACCGTCCCGACTCCCGGCGGAAATCCGTTGCAAATCTTGGCCTTATTCGCCGTCGATCGCGTCTCGATCGAAGGCGGAACGCTGACCTATCGCGATCTTTCGACGGCGCCGGTCACGGAATACCAGGTGCAGGATCTCGAACTGTTGTTGAAGTCCGTCCGGCTCGGACAATCGCCGTCGATCCATTTCAAGGCCACGGTGCAACCCTACAATCTTCCCGTCACCGTGGACGGCGGGTTCGGCCCACTGGTCGAAACACTCGAGGTGCAGCAGTACGATTTCGCGTTGGGATTCGGCAAGATCGCGCTCGCCGTGAAGGGGGCTCTCATCGAGGGCAGGCTGGATGCGACCGTGTCCGCTCCCGCCATCAACACGGCCGATCTTCCCGTCGCCCTGCAGCTGCAAAAGCCGCTGCTGATCAAAGATCTGCTGGTGACCGCCAAGGCGCCGTACCCGCTCAAGCAAGGGGTGTCGCCGCTGGAGCTGGCGGATATCTCGAATCTGGGTCTGGCGCTCATCATGGGAAACTCCGCCGTACAGGTCAAAGGGACGGTCCTCAACGGCCAGGCCAATGTGACGGTCACATCACCATCCGTAAATACCGCTGATCTGCCGATCGCCGTCCTGTTGGCCAAGCCGGTGGAGCTCAAAGATTTGTCCGTCACGGCGAAAACCCGTGTCCCGTTCAAACCGACGGCACCTCCGTTAGAGATCGCCGATGTCTCCGACCTGCGTGTTGCCGTCGCGCTCGGCCAGTCGCTGATCCATGTGAAAGGCACCGTCCTCAACGGCCAAGCTGCCATGACCGTCTCTTCGCCCTCGGTGAATACTGCCGACCTGCCGATTGCTCTGCCGCTGGCAGCGCCGGTAGAACTCAAGGAGCTCAGCGTCGCGGCCAAGACTCGCGTCCCCTTCAACCCCGCGGCGCCGCCCTTCGAGATCGCTGATGTGTCCGACTTCCGTGTCGCAGTCGCGCTGGGTCAGTCCCTCGTGCATCTCAAGGGGACCGTCCTCAAAGGTCAGGCCAATGTGACGCTCTCATCCCCTTCACTCAACACCGCCGACCTGCCAGTCGCAGTCCCGTTGGCCAAACCGGTGGAGCTGAAGGATCTTTTCATCACCGCCAAAACACGCGTGCCGTTCAAACCGACAGCTCCCCCAATGGAGATTGCCGAGATCTCCGACCTCCGCCTTGGAGTGATCCTGGGAAAATCTGTGCTGTCGATCAAAGGCACTGTGTTGGCCGGCCAGGCGAATGTGACCCTCTCGTCGCCTTCGGTGCAGACGGGAGACCTGCCGGTCGAAACCGGGTTCGCGAAATCCGTGGAGCTCAGAAATCTGCTTGTGAATGCGGATCTCAAGGGGCCGAACGCGCGCCTCTCCAACGCCTCCTTTCAATTGTTCGACGGCCAGTTCAAGGCAGATGGAGAAATGTCGACGGGCTCTCCGACTCCACCGTTTCGCGCCAAGGTCAAAATCGACGGCCTGCAGCTCGGCCCCGCGCTGGCGGCCATCACTCCGGACAGCAAGGTCTCAATGGGCGGGACTGCGGCGATGGACCTGGCAGTGACAGGCCGCGGCTTTACCATGCCGGACTTGACCAAGGCGCTGGAGGGACCGGGACATCTACGGATCAAGAACGGGAAGATCGAAGGGATCAACTTAATGGAAGAGGCCACCGTACTGCTGAAGGCGGCAGGCCTCTCGCCCGATCGCCTCAAAGCAACCGCCTTCTCAGCGATCGAAACCGATGTCATGATCAAGCAGGGCCTCGTCAATGTGCAGAAACTGCTGATGGATAGCCACGATTTTCAAGCCACGGGCGCCGGCACCGTCGGATTCGACCAGGCGCTGAATCTTGCCGTGAATCTGCACCTCTCTACCGCCCTCAGCCAGAAACTGGCATCGTCCTCTCCCATTGCCAGAATCGCGATGAAAGAAGGACGGCTCAGACTCCCCTTCCAGATCACCGGCACCATGCAGGCTCCGGCCTACGGGTTAGATACAAAGGAGCTGACGGGAAAAGTCCAGGAACAGGTGAAAGAAAAGGTGAACGAAGCGGTCAAGGGGCTGCTGGAAGGCACGACGAATCCCAAAGACCTCAAACAGCAAGGCAAAGATCTGCTCAAGGGACTGCTCGGGCGGTAAGCTACGGCAGGATGATCGCCTGTTCGGCGTGCCCGATGGACTTGAGCGTCGTTTCGATCGCATCGACCATCGGCGGGGGACCACAGAGAAAGATGACCGTATCGGTACCGGGCGGCGGAAGAGCCGAGCGTAGGGTCGCCTCGCTGATGCGGCCGACTCCTTGGTTCCAACCAGCGGGCGGCTCGCTCAAGATATGATGGCAATGGAAGTTCGCATGGGCGCGGGCATGCGCATCCCACTCTGCGCGGAAGATAATGTCGCCCTCGGTCTTGTTTGCATACAGCAGAAACAACTCGACCGGAAGGCTCCGTGCGAGGATCCAGCGAATGATCGGAATCATCGGCGTGATGCCGGATCCGCCGGCCACAAAGCCGACCGTCCTCGCCATTCCATCCACCCACTGCCCCCCGGAATTGGGCCCGCTCATCAACACCCTCTCGCCGACCTGCCGATCATGGAGATAGCGTGAGATCACCCCGGTCTCGTACCGTTTCACTGTCAGATCGAAGGAGCCCGTAGCCCCGGGCATCGACGAAGGCGTGTAGGGGCGCTTCACCGATTTGCCGTCGATCGTCGCGTGGACGTAGAGATGATCGCCCGGCAGCATGTCCAGCGTGGCGTTCTCGGACAGAGCAAAGCTGAAGGTCTTGGTGTCGTGGGTATCGCGATGAATTGCCGTAAGCACATACGGCGCCGGCTGCTTCGACTTGAGCCGTATGATAGGTCCAGAATTCATACGTTCATCATACGAGCCTTAGCGCATGGCCGCAATGGAGGGAACGAAGGGGGGCGCGGTCAGGCGAGGATACTGAGAGCGATGGTGGCCTGCATCAAAACCGATAGCTGAGCTCGATCATATGGAGATCATATCCACGGCCGCTGTCTCCATACATATGGGCATCGGACAGATGATGAAACCAATAGCCCACGCCGAAGCCCTGATAGACCTTCGCCCGGAGTGCAATGTCCCCCACCACCTGGAAAGCGCCTCCCATATCCTGGTGGTCAAAACGATGAATGGAGAGAAGCGCGACTCCTGCTCCGACCTCTAAGGAGAGCCAGCCGTCTTTCTTTCCCAATACCACTCCAGGCACCATTGTAGCGATAAAGGCCGTATCGTCCGAGGCCCTCAATGCGCCGACACTACCCATCAGCCTCGTGCCGATGCCCCATCCGGAGTTGGAGTACCATCCCCAGGGAAGCGACCAGTTGGCCATGAGGTCAAATTCATTGAAGAATTGCGTCTCCTTCTTTCCAATGGGAGAGCTGCCGCTCGCCCCCCCACGCAGCCCAACGCTTTCTAAATGCATCTCGTCCGCTTGAATCGACGGAGGAGTCACGTGAAATATGGCTAAGCCGACCACCACGGCCCGCAGCCATACCATACGCCTCGCGCGGAAACCGGTCTGATTGATACGATCAACCAGGCAAGCGCCGTCAGACAGAATAACGCCGTGGGTCTTCGAATAGCGGGTTGCGCAATGAATCGTCGTGATCTCTCGGGTGGGCGGGCGCGTTCGATCTATTGCATGCGATAGACCGTACAAACGCTCCCACCTACACCATACAAGGCAGGAGGCCCCTTCGCAACAGAAGCATGGAACGGTGAAACCCGTGAGCGGGGGACGAGCCATCACTCCACCTCGTGTGTCGCGACAGGCAGGTCAGACTGAAGACCGCTCTCGAAACACGCAGACGACGTGATGAGTCACACCCTGTAAGAAACACGCGCGCTAGCGTACACCGGCCGGAGAACCGCTGCTCCCGGCATCGGGGACCTGCAAGATGATTGAGAGCGCGCGCCGATCCTCACC
>CAZXNN010000053.1:0-13147 GCA_964641915.1 uncultured Nitrospira sp.
GGCCAGCGTGCTCGTGTGCCACCAGCGCGAAGTTGCCAGCTTGGTGTGAGGCGCACGGAGAATTTCTTTGCCCGGCACGGCGTACGATCTCTCGTCTTGGCCAAGTTTATTCCAGGATTGAGTACGCTGGCGCCTGCGCTTGCCGGATTATTCCGAATCCGCATGCAGCGATTTCTCCTCTACAACGGAATTGGTGCTGTCCTCTGGACCCTCGCGTTTGTTCTTCCTGGCTATCTGCTCAGCGACCACATCGAACGCCTGGCGGGAGAGGCCGAGCGGTTGGGCTCCTGGCTGGCCGTCTTCATCGGCGTAGGGATCGCCGCCTACCTCGGATACAAGTTCGTCTATCGACAGCTTCTTCTACGCGAGTTGCGGATCTCTCGCATCACGGCGGAGGGCTTGAAGCAGATGATGGATAGCAACCATGAACTCCTGGTGGTGGATTTACGGACCGCGCTGGATCACGAAATCGACCCCTATACGATTCGAGGCGCGCTCCGTATGACGCCGGATGAATTGGAGCAGCGTCACCATGAAATGCTCCGTCACCAAGATGTGATCCTCTTCTGCGCATGCCCAAATGAAGTCACGGCCGCCAGGATGGCATTGATACTGCGGAGTAAGGGGATCACCAGAGTCCGGCCTCTTGTTGGAGGAATCGACGCATGGCGCGAAAAGGGTTTCCCCCTGGATGCGGCGTCGGTGGTCGAGGTCTCACCACCAACCGAGAAAGCGTCCAGAGAATTATCCCTGTTTGTCTGAACTCGGTCTTTGAAGATTGAGGTGAGATGGGCTCTCAAGTCTCGGCGTGAGGGCTCGAGGAGTATGGTTTAATTTTGTCGATGAAGGGAGGACCCGATGAACGAGGTGTCACGGAGACGGTTTTTGCAACTGTCCGCAGCAACCGGTGGAGCCTTGGTGCTCAGCGACCTGATCGGACATGTCCTGGGGGTTACGGGAAATTCCAGTTTCGCCGCCACGGGTGAGCCCATCAAGATCGGAATGCTGGACCCGCTCTCAAGCCCCTACAAGACATCATCTATTCATGATGTTCATGGCGCCAACGTGGCAGTGGATCTTTTCAATAAACGTGGTGGTGTGCTGGGCCGGCCGGTCGTCATTCTCGAAGCGGATGATGCATCGAATCCAGAGACCGCCGTGAAGGTGGCAACGAAGCTCATCAAAGAGGACCGGGTTGATGCGCTGATGGGGACCTTTAACGCCGATTGTGCTTTGGTCGTCTCGGAATTGGCAAAGAATGAGAACAAGCTCTTCATGGTGACAGGGTCTCATCTTCCCGAGTTGAGCGGTGCTGCCTGCAACTCCCATACGTTTGTGTTCATGCCCCACGCGAGAATGCTGGCGCACGCGGTGGTGCCGCATCTGGTGAAAACCTACGGGACTCGGTGGTACATGATCACGACGAGTACGCTCGATGGGAAAGCCGCCGCGCAGGCCATGGCTGAGGCGGCAGAGACGCATAAGGTGGAGTTGGTCGGCGAAGCCTTGATGCCTTTTGGATCCACAGACTTTGGGTCTGCCCTCAGCGCGGCCAAAGCCAAGGAGCCAACGGCAATCATTCTCAATCTCTACGGGTGGGATCTCGTACATGCCTTGAAGGCATACGGCAAGCTGGAACTGGGCAAGGAGAAAATTGGGATCGGCGGGATGATCAGCGGTGAACAGATTGGGCGCCCACTGGGTTATGCCAACAACGCAGGAATTTGGGGTCTCATCTGGGACCCTAAGATCAATACCGAGAGCTCAAAGCGATTTATCCAGGGCGTGATCGACAAGTACAATCACACACCAACCTCGCGGTGTTACCTCGGTTATGCTGCCATGACGCAGATCCTCGAAGCGATCCAGCGTGCTGGTTCAACCGACACGGCGGCGCTGATCAAGGCATTGGCTGGTCATGAGTTCGATGGATTGAAAGAAGGGACATCGGTGTTTCGTGCTTCGGACCATCAGCATATTCAGGATGTGCTGGTCGGGGAGGCCTTCGGTAAGGAATTGGGGTTGGGACATTACAAGATATTGGCGACGGTAGCAGGTCATGCCAATACTGGCGCAGTCGATCCGCGCTCCTGCCGGATCTAGGAGTTGTTCTGATTCAGGGAGAGGGCTGGTCTGGGGCGGGGTGCAGCTTATCGCTGCACCCCGCCCCCGCTCGGTGGAGACGAGCGATCTACTTGGTGACGCGGATTTCGACTCGGCGGTTCTTCGCCCGGCCTGCGTCGGTCGTATTCGGACTCACGGGCTTGGTGTCGGCATAGCCCTGTGTCGTAGCCGCGCCCAAGCCACCTTCCGTCAGGGCTTTAGCCGCGTTGGCCGCCCGTGCTTCAGAGAGTTCCTTGTTGGTCGGAAACGTCTTTTTCAGCGAGCTCTTGATCGGCCGGTTGTCCGTATGGCCGTCTACCGCCACTTTATACTCAGGGAAGTCTTTGAGGATGGCACCAACCTGTTTCAATGCATCAGCACCCGCCGGTTTCAGTTGATCTTCTCCTGAGCCGAACAGATAGCCTGACGCCAGGTTGATGAGCAATCGCTCGTTATTCAGATCGACGGCGATCGTTTGCTTGTCGATCTGCGGCTTCAGGGCTCGGATCAAGCCGCGCTGCGCTTCTTTCAATTTCGCCATTTCAGAGGACAGGTCGCCACGGAGTCCCGCGAGTTCTTTGTCCCGATCCGCCAACATCTTCTCGAGTTCCGCGACGCGTTGTCTGCAGGCGGCGAGTTCGGCGGCCATCTTGTCTTTATCACCGGCGGCTCCGCCCATGGCGGCGAGTTGAGAAGTGAGGTCCGTGTTCCGCTGTTTGACTGCGGCGAGCTCTGTGGCCAGCTTGTCTTTATCGCTTGCGGCGCCCCCCAGGGCTGAGAGCTGCGATTGTAGATCCGCATTCTGCTGCTTGGCGCCGGCGAGCTCGGCAGCCAGTTTGTCGCGGTCGCCCGTGCCGGCCTGAAGTGCGGCGATTTGAGCTTGAGAAGCGGCGAGTTCGGCGGCCAGCTTTTCTTTGTCGCCGGCTCCTGCTTGGAGACCGGAGGCTTGGGATTGGGCCGCAGTGAGTTGTCGTTCGAGGTCGGACACGCGGGATTTCGACTGGTCGAGATCTCCCTGTGCCGAAGAGAGCTGACTTTGGGTGGATGCGAGCTGACCGGCGAGCTTGGATGAATCACCCGCCCCGGCGCGAAGCGCGGCCAGTTCCCGGTCGCGGTCGGCGAGCTGGCTTTCGAGCACTTTCACACGGTCGCTGAGCGCTCCGTTTTCCTTTTTGGCCGCGGCGAGCTCATCGGCCAGCCGCTGCCGTTCCTTTTCCAGCGCGGCGAGACGAGCGGCCATGTCTTTCGAGGCATTGTCGGCATCCCACTGATTACGATGACGGTATTCATAGCCGCCGTCACAGCAGATGGCGTTCCAATCGATCGCGGCGGCATTGCCTGCGATCGAGAGAAGGCCGAGCCCCAGAATGGATATGCGAAGTGATTTCATGCTTACTCCTTTTGTGTTAACGCGCCGCATGCGGACGTATGGTTTGGGTCTGAGTGTTAGTGCTTGCCCTTGAGGGCGTCGCGAATCTCCATGAGCAGCTTTTCTTCATTCGTCGGGCCGGCCGGCGGCGCCGGAGGGGCTTCTTTCTTGAAGCGGTTCATCTGCTTCACCAGCAGAAAGATCACGAAGGCGAGAATGATGAAGTCGAAAGTGGCCTGCAGAAAGACCCCGTAGTTAATGGTGGGGGCTCCAGCGGCTTTGGCGGCGATCAGCGAGGGCTGCGGTGTGCCGGAGAGATTAATGAACAGGCTGGAGAAGTCCACCTTTCCCATCAGCAGTCCAAGGGGAGGCATCATCACATCGCTCACGAGGGATGACACGATTTTCCCGAACGCGCCGCCGATGATGACACCGATGGCCATATCGACGACGTTGCCCTTCATGGCGAACTCTTTAAATTCTTTTAACATGGTGTGTCCTCCTTAAAGGATGAGAGGGTGAGTTGCGTGCTGAGAGTGTACACTATCGCTTCCTGGTCGTATCGAAGCTGTATCCGAGGGTGAAGAGATACAGATTATCGGTGTCGCCGGTGCCTGGTGCGGGCCGACTGTTGTATCGTGTCGTCACTTGAAGGCCGCTCACGAACCCTTCCCAGATTTTGAATCGGACGCCGTTATCCATGGTGATGAAGTAGTTCGAGGCGTTTTGCATCGAGGGGTAAAACTCGTTGTAGTGGTAAAAGGTGATGCGATCGTCAAACAGCGGCCAATTCCATTTCATCGAGACGCGGGCACGGAGGCTTGACTGATCGTCCGCGACCCGGAAGTCTTCATTGAAGAAGGACACGCCGGCTTCTGTATAGAAGGTCATGTCTTTGAAGATGCCGTTGAAATCTCCCCGTTCGATAAACTGATAGCCGGGACCGGATGACAGAGCGGTTCGCATCTTGAGGTCCTGGAAGCGATCGTTCTCGAAGTAGGCCGAGGCAAACCAGTAAAAGCGTTTGGTGACGAAGAAGTCGAGTTTGATGGTGCCACGGGCATTTCGGGCAATGAGTGTGTTGGCGTTGTCGCCGTAGACATAGCGTCCATTGATCGAAAGCCGGAGTTGTTCGCTGCGGGCGACGAAGTCTCCCAGCACGCTGGCGTTCTTGAGATGGCTGTTGCCGGTGGTTTGGGAGTAGCCTCCCGTCAGACTGCCTGAGTAGATCACTGGGGGCTGAACCAAGGGATTCACGGAGCCGATGGCATCGAGCGGAACGGTGAGCGAGCCTTTCAGCGGTTCTGATTGGATGTTCAGATTGCCGTCCGCTCCGGCGGTCGCGGTCCCAACCAGGACACTGCCCTCTTTGAGATGAAACGGTATTGGATGGTTGACGGCGAGTTTGGCGACGTCGCTCCACTTTACCTTGATGACATTGTCAGGGCTGGAAGGGGTTTTCATAACGAGCACGCCGCCTGCCATCTCGATGACTTCTCCATAGATGTTGCTGCCGTCCTTGAGGGTCACGACGTCGAGCGGTGGCGCGGAAGCATCGGCTGCCATTGCAGTGTCGACCCCGCAGAGTACGGCTGTAAAGATTGCCATTGCGGCGAACAGGTTCTTCATCTTTCCTCCTCTTGGTGTATGAAATGCCACATGAGCGTAGTGACTCGGCGTCCTAAATAGCACTAGGGCCAATCGGCCCAGAATACAACTGGGTTGTATACCCGACTAACCCTGGTTGTGCAACTCGGATCTCGTCATCAGGGACGGTTCTTCAGGGGGCGCATCATTGAGTCCAGGGACCTGAATAATCCCGATGTCATGTATGTGTTCGTGAAATGTCCCATTGTCTCAGAGGTAGTTCTCATGTTGGCTCAAGGCGCGCGATTGTTTTGAGGCTGTCTTGCCGGTCGGTTGACCAAGTGGCCCCCTCGGAGCTTCGAGGGGGTCCAGTGTGCGGACTGAGCGTGAGGTCAGAGCTCTTCGGAGTCGCTCTCTTGATCGGGGTAGCACGATCACTACTGTTATTGAGAATGCGACAGAGATTGCTAAAGAATTCGAGGAGGGCCCCAAGCATGCTTTCGCGGACCTTCCGTGACGATGCAGGCCGTAGGCGGACCCAGTGATCTTCATGGCGCTGTAGTACGGATAGTGTATAGCCAGCTGCCTCGACTCCCTCCTCTGGGACTAGGAGAAACTCCTGACCATGTGGATCGACAACGAGGAGGCCCTTGAGGCGCATTGGTCTATCCTTCTTCTCGCGTGGAGGTGGCGTTCCCGTTGTGGGATTCGGAATGTTGGCTGAGCTGCGTGACGAAATAGTGAACCGCTTGGGTCCGTCGACTGACGCGTAGTTTTTTATAGAGCGTCGACAGGAGTTTAGTGATGGCGTTGGGGTGTTGCTTGAAAGCGGCGGCGATGTCTTTGTTCGTGGCTCCTTCAGCTAGCATCGACAGAAGCCTCTGGTCGATCGGCGAAAGTCTCGGTGGGAGGATGGCTGGATCATGCATGACGGTGTCCTTCACCCAGGCGAGGATGTGGGCCGTCTCTTTGGGCCCAAGAAGAGATCGCCCTGCGGCGATCGTCTTAATCGCGCGGAGGAGGTCTTTGGCCCCGATATCTTTGGTCAGGTACCCGTGTCCGCCGGCCATGACCGCGTTATAGAGGTCGCGGTTGTCGCTGTAGGCGGAGAAGAACAGGATTCTCATCCGGGGAAAAGCCGAAAGAATATCGCGGCAGGTATCGGGCCCGGTGCCGTCGGGCAAGCGCATATCCATAATCACGACATCGGGCTTTGTGCGCTGGACTTCTTCAACGGCGCGGGCCCTGTTGCCGGCCTCGCCAACCACCTGAATGCCACGATCCAATTTGAGGATGGCCCTGATTCCCTCACGCGCGAAGGCCGAATCATCGACCGGGACAACTCGAATAGGAGGTGGTGTCCTGGGTCTTGGCATGAGCAATGGGGATCCTATCGCGCGTGGACGTCTTGTGCGAACGGTCTCTGTTTCTGCCGGGTAACTGTGATCAAGGTTCATGCCATGGCCGATGGAGTTATTCTTAGCGAATGGCGTGGGTGTTTAGGAGCATGTCGTTCATCGTGTCTCAGACGAGCGTCTCAGGAGACAGAGTTGTCTCATGGTGGGTGTCTCACAATGTGTGCGGGTGGTTCGGAGCGATGCTACTCGGCCACGTCGATATGGTGCGCGAGGAGTCGGCGATAGAATGTGGCGCGGCTGATCCCGAGAATCTTAGCGGCCTCTGTCCGATTCCCCTGAGCCTGTTGGAGTGCTCGGAGCAATTGGGCTTTTGGTTCTGTATAGTGCGAGTCCTGGGAGGATGCCGGCAGAGGGACACGCTGAGTATGGTGGAGTTCATCCGGAAAATCAGATGGCATCAGGGTAGCGGTGCGGGCGCTGATCACGGCAAATTCGACGGCGCTTTTCAGCTCTCGAACATTGCCGGGCCAGGAGTAGTTCATAAGCAGATGGAGACTGTCTGGATGCAGATTGGTGATGGCTTTGCCTGTGGTAGCACAGACTTGGCCGAGCAAGGCCTGTGTGAGCAATGGAATGTCATCTCGTCGATCTCGAAGCGGAGGCAGATGGATGCGCGCCACGCGGATCCGATAGAGCAAATCAGCGCGAAAGGTACCGCGAATAACGTCTTCGTTGAGATTGTGATGCGTTGCGGCGAGGATACGGACATTCACCTTTCGCGGGCGGGTTTCTCCCAGGCGCGTAATTTCTTTTTCTTGAAGGACCCGCAGCAGACTGGTTTGGACGGAAGTCGGGATGTCCCCAATTTCATCCAGGAACAGCGTGCCGCCGTCAGCCGATTCGAAGAGTCCATGGTGATCGTCGATCGCGCCGGTGAAGGCGCCTCGCTTGTGGCCAAACAGCTGGCTGCCCAGCAGTGAATCCGTCAAGCCTGCGCAGTTGGCGGCAATAAAGGGCCGGTCTTTCCGCGGACTGGAGTAATGGATGGCTCTGGCGATGAGTTCCTTTCCGGTTCCCGTCTCGCCCTCGATGAGGACGGTGGAGTCTACGCGCGCCACATCGCGAACAAGTTGATAGATCTGCAACATGGCAGGACTGCGTCCGACCAGGTCGTGAAATCGCGTTTGGTGATCGAGCTGCTGCCGCAGATGCTGGACCTCTGTGCGATCATGCAGCAGGATGATGCGCCGGTCAGCGGATTGTGGATCCGCATGGATTTCATATTCGATCCATCGCGGGGTCGTACTCGTCAAGAGAAGTGGGGATCGGCCGTGTTGCGGCGCTCGCGCGTCCCAGGTTCGGCGCAAATGATTCCGATCTGCGGACTCCAGCGGGAGACACTGTTCCCACGGATGACCGATGACCGTTGTGGAAGGGCACTCGATCCAGGCGAGACAGTGTGGGCTGATGAAGGTCACACGGCCCTCTTGATTCGTGACGATGGCGGCCAGATCCAGATGTTGCAGCAGCGCCACGACATCGTCTCGTTCTTGTGTGGCGATCGCGAGTGACCCAGACAGGGATGTCTGGCTTCGCTCGTGTGTTTTGACTTGGTCGATATGGTGCAAGCGCTGATCACGGGTTTGTTGGAGGAGCCGCTGTATCTGGTCGAACTGCTCATCGACACGCTCGATTAGGAGCAGCGGTCGATGAGAAGCGGTTAGTGCGGTGGCTTCGAATTGGTGCAGGTCGGATGCAAGATCACGGTGACTCCATGGGCCTGATCGAACCACTCGATCAGGATCGTCTCTCCACGCGGATTCGCTTTCATCCAGGAAATGTTGCAGAAACGGAGCGAGGCTTCCGACGTCAATGGGAGACTCTGGGGGAGACTCCGGTGACGTCTTGAATGTGGTGGTCCACCAGGGTGGCGGATCTCCAATAAGGCGAAACGTATCTCCGGTCCCTACGCGTGCGAGAACGGCGGTATCAAGCCTTTTCAGGAGGGCTTCCAGCAGATTCGGAGGCAGAGAGTTGGGTGAGCTGGATGGCGCCATGGGAGTCCAGGTGTTTCGCTAGGCGGCTTCTAAAAGTATTTGGGTGAGCCGCAGGAAAAGTTCGGGCACCCCGTCGCCGGTCTTGGCGCTTCCCGTGAACACCAGCCATCCCTTGTGTCGCAGCCGTGCGAGCGTGGCCTCCTCGACTTCCCATTCCTGAAGCTCATCGGCTTTGTTGACCAGGAGCACAAAGGGCACCGGGCCGAGTGTGGATTGGGCCAGTCGGTGGAGGGCTTCCGCAGTATCCAGTGTAGACCGCCTCATTCCGTCGGCGACGAGGATATAGCCGGATGAGCCTCGCAAATAAGACTCCCGCATTTTTTGAAAATCGTCCTCTCCATAGAGATCCCAGATCATGAGTGTCACGTCCTGGTCGCCGACGAGGAGTGTTTTCTTTTCAATGGTCACGCCGATGGTCGTTTGGTACAGCTCCGAAAACATGCCCGTGACGAAGCGGCGGACGAGGCTGGTTTTCCCGACAGCGAATCCGCCCAGGAGGCAGATCTTTTTCTGAATCATGGTGCGGAGCTCGTCGGGCCGGCGACAGGCTTGGGTGTGACGAGGAGCTTGACGCGCCGTTGGGCATTTGGGAGGCTCTTACTCCCTCCGCGCTTCTGTCCTGTGAACGAGGTTGGTTCCAGGCTGGCGCTAAGCGTAAGTGGAGGGTATGAGGCCGCTCCTCCGAGCGCGGCGAGGACGGCATGAGCTCTGGCTGTGGCCAACAGGAAATTCATGGATTCTGGTCCGGTCGGATCGGCATCGCCGATGGCTTCGACGGCAAGCGTCCCGCCCGAAGAAATGAGAGCGGACTGGCGCAAGTCTTCGAGCAGCTGTTTGACCGGCGTGATCTTGTTCAATTCTGCCTCGGAGAGTGTGGAGGAGCCGCTCTCAAAGAAGAAGCTGATTCGGTTCAATTGGGTGATGAGATCAGCGCGTGAGACAATACGGAGATCCGCATCGTGATATTCACGAACGCCTGGAAGCAAGGGGGCAACCTGTCTGGATTGGATGGCCCAGCTGTCTAGCGCTGTCCCGCTGGCGGTGAGGCGGCCGTCGTCGTAGTGGAGGGTCGCAGTCCCAGGCGGATGGAGGAGCGAGGCTGCGCGCTGGCCGACGAATTGAGGGGCAAGGGAGTGGAACGGGGTCCAGTGAGAGATGATGCGCTCGCGGGGGATTCCTTCTTCAGCCAAGATTTCTACCGGGTCCGTTGCCAGAGGATCGCGAAGTCCCTCAAGGGTGACTGTTTGGCCATCGCGTTCGAGTGTGGTGACGACGACTCCCGGCATGGTGCGGATTCTCTGCGTCAGATGTTGCCAGCGCTGGTTGCCTTGATAGGATGTCCAGACCCAGAAGGCCGCGGCGAGGACGATGACGCTGATGGCCACCCAGGTCATGGGGGAGGTTTTTGTGCGGGGAGTCTCGTACTGAGTCTGCACGCACTCCATGAGGCGGTCATGAGTGGCATCGAAACCCGAAGGGTTTCCGTCGAATGCGGCGAACGCGTCGGCATAGTCGAGCTGGATCGACTCGAGGGTTTGCTGGACTTGAGCCCGAAGATATCCTGGTGCGGTGCCCCTGACGACGCAAGCAAGAATGGCCTGGTGGCTTTGTTCGATCAAGACCCGGCATTCTCCTACTTCCAAGGTATTAAGGGTCTGCCCTCGCGGGGTATTGAAGGTGTCCTGCACGAAGGCTTGGATGGCCGTCAGCATGCCTGACACCAACTGCTGATCATGAATAATGGCAGTATCCGATGCGACGTGATGGAGCAGGAGGCCGGTGTCGCGATGGATAAGGAAGAGTTGTTCAACTCGAAATCGCAATGTGTGCAGAAGGACGACCTCGGCGAACGGACGTCCCGTTCGCCAGGCCTCGATTCTCCAGGCGAGTCCTTTGGGGGACAGGCTGTGATCAATGGCCTGATTGAACGACTGCATCATCCCTTGCAGCGCGCGGACGATTGCCTGGCGGATGGCCGGGCCCATGATGGGGGCGATGGCCTCAGCGATCACCTGGGGGTTCCGTCGTATGGAACTCGTCAAGGCTGTCTGAACATGCGGGGTGAGTGCGGCGGTCAGTCGTTCGTCCTGTTTGCCCCGCAATGTGATGGCCTCGGCGAGGACTTTGCTGACGGAGGGCGCATCGGTCTCCGTATGTTCCAGACGATTGCGGAGTTCGGTAAGCTGGGTTTGTTCAGGCGCAAGGAGCAGCGTGCGAAGTTCCGCCCACTCTTGTTTCAACTCGGGGCTTGCGGCGGTATCAGCCGAAGATGGCTGGGGGCTGGGCCGGGGTTGATTCATCAAAATCGGCTCCTTAGCATGCGGGCGACTAGGATGTGGGTGAGCCCTGCTGGAGTTTCTGAGATAGCTCAGCTAACAGCTCTGCGAGTGCCGTACGGTCTGTTTTGGTGTGCCGCAGATCTTCGACGGAACGATTGAGAGAGTCTGAGAGTTGGTCTTGTGTGGATCGGATCGTTTCCTTGAGGGCGGTGACATGATCCAGGACTTCCTGGCGCAGCGTGCGTTCGGACTGATCGGTTTGTTGGGCCAGGTCGGTGGTTTTGCGTTCGACCACGGCTCCGAGGCTGGTGAGATCCCTGACGAGGTGCTGCAAGGCGTCACCGCGGACTTCCTGCTCATGTTGCAAACGACCAGACAGGACGGCTACTTCCTGCTGCATGAAGGCTTCGAGCGCATCGAATCGTTTCGTGAGTTCGGCTCTGAGCGCTGCAGCTTCCTTGACGAGATTCTGTTCAAGGGCGGAGAAGCGCCGGTCGTGATCACGGACTTGTGCTCCGAAGAGGATGTCTCGAATCTTTTCGAGATTGCCGTTCTGTGTATGGTCGTCGGCTGATAGGAAATGCGACGACGTGGAAGACTCGACAACGAGCGAAGGGGCTTTGGTGTCAGCGGCTTCTGTTGACATAAGCGACTCCTTGGTCACGTGCTCTGGAGCATGGTGGCGCCATGGTCCAGGATAAGAGGGTGATGTATTGTGTCGTTCGCGGAGGATGGCAACCGTGCGGGTCATCCCCTACGGGCACAGGACCTCTGGGCGGCTATGTTAACACCGGCGATTTGCTGTCAACAAGGTGCTCGTGAGGGATTCTGTGGTCTAGGATGAGGGAGGCTGGGGTGTCAGGCTGGTTGTGGACTCAATGGTATCAATGATCCCGCCCCCTAGCACTCGACCTCCCTCATAAAACACGGCGGATTGGCCAGGACTGAGTGCTCGCTGCGGCGTGCTAAATTGAACGATCATCCTTCCGGCAGACAGAGGAATTGTTGTAGCTGACGAGTGGGGTGTGGCGTAACGCACTTTACAGTCGACTCGGGACGGCGCGGCTAGAAGTCTGGGATCAAGGATATTGAGGTCTTTTAGGGTACAGGAGGAGCTGAGCAGGTGTTCTTCTGGTCCAAGAACGACGGTGTTGGTAGCCGGTTGAACCCGCTGGACGTAGAGGCGTTGTCCGGTGGCGATGCCGAGCCCTCTTCTTTGTCCCGTTGTATAAAAGGGAATCCCCTCGTGGGTTCCTAGCGTGGTTCCGTTTTCGTCGACGAAGTGTCCGGGCGTGCTCTGGAGATCGGGTTGTTCCTGGAGGAAGGTCCGGTAATCGCCATGACTGACGAAGCAGATTTCCTGACTCTCTTTCATCTCCTCTTCCGGAAGCCCGAGGGTGCCGGCCTCTCGCCAGACATCGGTTTTCTGCATTTGTCCGACAGGGAAGAGTAATCGCTTCAGCCAGGAAGCCTGGAGGCGGTAGAGGAAATAGCTTTGATCCTTCCTGACATCAGCCCCTTTCATGAGTGAGTGGTGATCCCCGCTTCCGTCCACATGGGCATAATGGCCGGTGGCTACGAAAGAGATGCCTTTTGAGTCTGCGAGCTCGATGAGTTGGCGAAGCTTCACGCGTTCGTTACAGCGCACGCAGGGGTTGGGTGTGGTTCCGTTCGCATAGGCGGCAACAAAATCGTCAATCACCGCTGTGCGGAACTGAGCTCTGGAGTCCACGAGTTCGTGCGGGATGTTGAGTTGTTTGGCCACGTATCGCGCGATGCCAACTTTGCAGCAGCCGCGCTCCTCCCAGCGCTTCGAGGCCGCGACTTCCTCGTTCTCATGCTCCCAGACCTGGAGGGTGACGCCATGGACTTCAAAGCCCTGCCGAGTCAGAAGGAGAGCGGCTACGGAGCTATCGACTCCCCCGCTCATACCGAGGAGGACGGTTGGACGTGACATAGTGCGGCTATTGTACTGTCTGGCCGGCGAAAGGGCTAGAGGTCTGGCGTGCGTATTTTGCTTCGATGGAGGGTCAGGTCATGGACATTCTTGGCCGATTGGGGATGCTCCTCGACCCAGCGATGGGCGCCCATATCGCACATACCATGAAAATGCGCTCCGTCCTCAATGGCAATGGCTGGAGTTCGGATGTCCCCAATAAGGACGCCCTGCTTGAGGATTTGGATTCTTTCTGTGGCAGTAACGGTCCCGTTAATCTTTCCGCTTGTGAGCAGTGTCCCGGCGGAGATAATTCCCTTGACCACGGCAAACTCCCCCACGATCAGTGTGCCGGTGGTGTGGATTTCACCTTCCAGTTTTCCGTCGATGCGAACGGTGCCGTCGAAATTCACGACGCCTTTGAACTCAACCCCTTTTCCAAGAAAGGTGAAATTGTC
>CAZXNN010000054.1:0-13139 GCA_964641915.1 uncultured Nitrospira sp.
CTTGGCTTCAAGATCGAAGTGGATTACCAAACGGCTGCTGAAAAAGGCCCTCAGCTTCGTTCTCAGTCGCTCGAGCCCCTCAACGTGCAGCACTAGCACGCCTCGGGGGCCTCGTCTCCCTGCGGCCTTGCTGAACGCCTTTTTGAGCAGCCTTAACCGGCCGGTGGCTGAGTTAACGACCCTTCCTAGATCAGACAAGCCTTGCCTCTCACAATCCTTCTCCACTCAACGCTCATACTCCCTCCCCCTTCCAGAGCGCGTGATTTCTAATGAAGAATGGCGTATTCTTCGGCGGCCAGTCGTGAACTCATAAGCAAAAGACATTATGTCCCTTCATCCTGAGTTTCCAACCTCGCCATACGTACCTCTCATCCCCGAACAACGGTGGTTCCCTGCCGACGAAGCGCTCCGCAGTACGGCCTATGAAAAACCGCTCCCACCGCTCATAGCGAATTTTACGGGATAAGAGTGCACCATGAGAACACTCCGCCAACTCGCAGCCGAACCGCCCACGTTGCCCACGCAGACAACGTGGTATCTGACCGATCTCGCCGAGGCCAGAGGCAAGCAGGAATTGTTCACCCGCCAGTCGCCGCAGAAACTGAAGGCGTTGCGCGAACACGCGCTCATCGAGAGCGCCGTGTCGTCCAACCGCATCGAAGGCGTGGAGGTGGATCAGTCCCGCGTTGCCACGCTTCTCTTCGGCAAATCCGCGTTGCGCGACCGTGATGAAGAGGAAGTGCGCGGCTACCGTGACGCGCTCAAGCTGATCCATGAAAACGGCGCGAAGCTGCCCGTCTCCGAATCGACCATCAAAACTCTCCACAAACTGTCGCGTGGCGAGATCTGGGATGCCGGGGCCTACAAAGAAAAAGATGTGGACATCGTCCAGACCTATGCCGATGGCCGCAGCCGCGTCCGATTCAAATCCCTGTCCCCGAAGGAGACACCCGGGGCGATGGCTGAGACGGTCGATCTCTGGCAGCGCGGCATGCGTGAGCAATGGGTGCCTCCGCTGGTGCTCGCCGCCGCGTTGAACCTCGACTTCCTGTGCATCCATCCGTTCCGCGACGGCAACGGCCGCGCCTCGCGCCTGCTGTTTCTGCTCGCCTGCTACCATTGCGGCATCGAGGCCGGGCGCTACATCAGTCTCGAACGCCTCATTGAGGAGAACAAAGAGCGCTACTACGAAGTTCTCGAACAGAGTTCCCGACGCTGGCACGAGGGGAAACACGATCCCTGGCCGGCGATCAACTTTCTGCTCTACATCCTCAAGCAGGCGTGCAAGGAATTCGAGGAGCGCGTCGGCCGAATGAAAAGCCCGCGCGGCGCCAAAACAGACATGGTCGAACAGGCCATCGAAGCCATGAGCGGCGAGTTCGGCGTGACCGATGTAGAACGGCGGTGTCCCGGCGTCAGCCGCGACATGATCCGTCTCTTATTGCGCGACTTGAAGGCGCGAGGGCTGATCGAGTGCCTTGGTCGCGGGCCTGGAGCCAAATGGCAAAAGAGGGTACTACCCTTAAAAGAGGGTACTAGAGAGGGCATTAACTAGCTTCGGACTTAAACTGAGGCAGGGCACCTGTTTGTACAACCTTACGACCTCTGACACCAGACCAGCCATCTGTTGCGTTGCAGGCCCTGCGCCATGAGCCCGCAGTGCTTCATCCCTCAGAGCGTGATTTCTCGTGAGGAAACGGGTATTCTTCGGCCCAGTTGCCCGCGACTATCATCAAGGATCAGTTGAATGGCCAAGCAAGCAAAGCCTGCAACCAAGAAGACCAAGACAGCTCCCTACAAGCATCCCGAAGCCAAGAGTCTCATGCGGCCCGAAGTCGGGACACAGGCGCAGTTCAAGAAAAAGAAACCGCCGAAGACCTACCGCTACGATTCGTCGCTTTCGCCTGCGCTGGATTGGGATGCCAAGAACCCAGCCCGCGAGCAAGGAGAGACGCTCATCAAGCAAGTCCTCGACGCGAAGAGCCTTGAAGAGGCGAAGGCTGCTGCATCGAAGCTCAAGAGCCTCAGCAAGCCGTTTCTGAATTGGGCGGGCAAGGCCGAGCGCCTTTCCTTCGATGTGCCGACCCTGCCCCTCTTCATCCACGAGCGGCTCTCCACCAAAGCCATCATCGAAACGCTGGCCGGGCATAAGACCGACAAGCAAGAGGACATGTTCGCCCTGTTCGGCGACCCGCAGCACTCCATCACCGATCAAGTGTTGAAATCCTACGAGTATCAAGACGACTGGACCAACCGGATGGTACTTGGCGATTCGCTCGTCGTCATGAACTCGCTGCTGCATTACGAAGGTCTCGGTGGCCAGGTCCAGATGATCTACATGGACCCGCCGTATGGGGTAAAGTTCGGCAGTAATTTCCAGCCCTTTGTCCGCAAGCGCGACGTGAGCCACAACGACGACGAGGACATGACCCGCGAGCCCGAGATGGTCCAGGCCTATCGGGATACCTGGGAACTTGGACTGCACTCCTATCTCACTTATCTGCGCGACCGGCTTCTGCTCGCCCGAGATCTGCTGACTCCGAGTGGCAGTGTCTTCGTCCAAATCAGCGATGAGAACTTGCATCATGTGCGGGAAGTGATGGACGAGGTGTTTGGGACAGAGAATTTCTGCGGGTTGATTGTTTTTAAAAAGTCAGGCGGAACAACAAGTGAACTACTCGGGTCTCCTTGCGACTATCTTCTGTGGTATGGCCGAGATCGAGAGCGAACTAAATATCATCCTTTATTCAAACTTAAGGTGACTGCTGGCAGCGACGATAGCGCATATTCTCGCGTTGAACTTCCCGGCGGTATCAGACGACCTATGACCAAGGAAGAGCGAGATGATCTTACACTGTTGCCTCCGGGTGCCAAGCTTTACCGATTAGACAATTTAACCAGCCAGGGGTTTCGTCAATTCACAACTGTTGAGTTCGAGTTCAATGGAAAGCGCTACCATCCTGGGGCAGAACGGAATTGGAAAACTACCGTTGATGGGCTGAACCGACTGGTCAGCTTAAACCGCCTTGAAGCCACAACTGGACTTTACTACGTTCGCCATTGGAGCGATTTTCCTGTTAGCCCGCTTGATAACAATTGGGATGACACGGGAATTGCTGGTTTTGCTTCGGACAAGCTTTACGTTGTTCAAACAAATACGAAGGTTGTTGATCGATGTCTTCTCATGTCCACTGATCCAGGTGATCTGGTGCTTGATCCCACGTGTGGAAGTGGGACAACAGCTTATGTCGCCGAACAATGGGGGCGCCGTTGGATTACGGCTGATACGAGCCGCGTGCCGCTAGCCTTGGCTCGGCAACGGCTCCTGACTGCCACCTTCCCTTGGTACGAGCTGAAAGACCAGAATCGAGGCCCAGCCGGTGGATTCACCTACAAGCGCAAGCAGAACAAGAAGGGTGAAGAGGTTGGCGGCATCGTTCCGCACATTACGCTTGGCAGCATTGCGAACAACGAACCACCGGCTGAAGAAGTGCTGGTGGATCGGCCAGAGGTAGAGAACGGTATTACCCGCGTTACAGGTCCCTTCTGTGTCGAAGCGACGATCCCGACGCCGGTTGATTGGGAAGGCGACGGTATTGAAGATTCCGGAGTTGTCCCAGGTGAAGCATACGGTTCATTTGTCGATCGTATGCTCGAAGTGCTTCGCAAGAGCCCGGTCATCCGATTGGAAGGCAACAAGACTGTCACGTTTAAGAATGTCAGGCCTCCCGCAAAGTCGCTCTCACTCTCTGCCGAGGCATTGGTCGTCAATGGCCAGGAAAAGCCCGCGGCCATGGTCTTTGGCCCGGAGAACGGCGCGGTGAGTGAGAAGCTGGTCTATGAAGCAGCGCGCGAGGCCCATGCGAAGAACTACACCCATCTCTACGTCATCGGCTTTGCCATCCAGCCGAATGCTCGTACTCTCGTGGAAAAGTGTGCGGATGTCATGGGTGTACCCGCGACCTACGTTCAGGCCACGCCAGACTTGATGATGGGTGATCTACTCAAGAACATGCGGTCGAGCCAAATTTTCAGCGTCTGTGGGCAACCAGAGATTAAGGTTATTCGGACTAAGGATAAACAATACCAAGTCGAGCTACTCGGTCTGGATGTGTTCGATCCTATTACGATGGACGTGACGCACCGAAGCGGTAACGATGTGCCGGTCTGGTTCCTGGATACGGACTACAATGATCTTTGCTTCCATGTGTCCCAAGCTTTCTTTCCGCGCACCAGCGCCTGGGACAATCTGAAGAAGGCGCTCAAGGGCGAATATGAAGAAAGCGTGTGGGATCATCTCTCTGGCACGACGAGTGCGCCATTCGAGGCAGGAGAGCATAAGCAGATCGCCGTCAAAGTGATCGATGATCGGGGAAATGAATTGTTGGTCGTGAAGAAGCTGAATGGGACTAGCCGATGATTGAACGGGTCACCATCCGGCGATTCAAACGATTTCAAGATGTGACGTTTGATCTCCCTGGGCACATTGTGTTGGCAGGGCCAAACAATTGCGGCAAGACCACGATGCTTCAGGCTATTGCCGCCTGGGACTTAGCCTTGACTCGCTGGAAACAACTCCATGACTTTCAGCGCCATCGAGGCTTCTACACCAAGGCCCCAATTGCCAGACAGGCATTTACGGCTGTCCCACTCCGAGCCTTTGACCTGCTATGGAACAATCGCTCCTATTCAGGGGCCATTGAAATCGAAATACGCCACTCGAAAGGGTGGTGGGTCACGATGGAGTTGATGGCCGATAGTACTGAACAAGTTTATGTCCGCCCCAAACCCGATGCCGATCCTGAAATGGTACGACAGGCTGAATTGAAAACGGTGTTTGTGCCTCCCATGACGGGTCTGAGTATCGCGGAGCCAGTGTACCAACGCCCGAAGGTGGATCAATTGCTTGGACAGGGGAAGCCCGGCGACGTGATTCGCAATCTCCTAGCCGAAGCCCTTCAATCATCGGCCTGGACGACCCTCCAAGATTCCATTCGCCGTCTCTTCAATTATGAAATTCTGCCTCCGGATTCGACCGGGGCCGACATCATTGCGGAATATCGATTTCAGCCCGATGGGCCTCGCCTTGACATCGCCAGCGCTGGCAGTGGATTTCAGCAGGTCTTGATGCTGTTGACCTTTCTCCATGCCCGTCCAGGGTCCACCTTGTTGCTTGATGAACCCGATGCGCATTTGCATGTGATTCTCCAAGACGCCATCTATGGCGAACTTCGATCGGTGGCTGCCAAAACAAGCTCGCAGTTAATCATCTCTACGCACTCGGAGGTGATCATTAACTCTGTGGATCCCCGTGAACTGTGCATGCTGCTCAATCATCCGCGATTGCTTGAAAGTGCGGTTGAGCGAAGTCGACTGACAGATTCTCTCGGCATTCTGACACACACTGACATCATGCTTGCTCAGGATGCCCCAGGCATTCTTTATGTTGAGGGATACACGGATGTGAATCTTCTTATTGAGTGGGCCAAGATTCTCGGCCACCCAGCCTATCAGACACTGACCACGAAGCTCTTCTGGAGACCGTCGGTTTGGGAACCTCGTCCTGGCGCGCATGGGGTGAAAGCAGAGGACCATTATCAAGCTATTCAGCTTGTCCGTCCTGGATTGCCGGGATTGATCTTGCTTGATGGAGATGACAACTCCAGGGTTCCAGAAACTCCGATCACTGGGCAAGGACTGCAACGGCTCCGTTGGAAACGGTATGAGATCGAAAGTTATCTCATTCATCCAGCGACGTTAGAGCGTTTTGTAGAAAAGGAAGTTGGGGCTGGGGTGCAATCTGTTGAGGCAAAGAAGGATATGAAAGCGTACCTAGAGGAAACATTCACTCCAGCGTT
Organism: uncultured Nitrospira sp.; assembly: GCA_964641915.1. Lineage (GTDB taxonomy): Bacteria > Nitrospirota > Nitrospiria > Nitrospirales > Nitrospiraceae > Nitrospira_D. Next base: position 5,859 of record CAZXNN010000054.1, read on the forward strand.
TCTTCAGGATCCGCTGAAGCCAAATCCTCTTGTGGATGCCTACTTGCAGCAGCGCAAAGCGAGGACCGATGTGCTCCCTCCAATCCTTGCTGCTGCCGGGTTGCATGCCTTTCCCTATACTCGATTCAATGAGATCGCCTCTGTCATGCTACCGGAAGAGATTCATCCAGAAGTCAAAGAGAAGCTCGACGCCATTCAACGCGCGTTTGGTCTATGAGCGCCTACGAAGTCCCACAGCCCATTCTGAATTCTCCCTTCGAAGAGCCCCAAGAGCATTGGCATATCGTTGAAGGCGAAGAGCCAGCGCAACGGCCTGGCCGTCGCCCCGCGATGTATTTCTATCGCGATCCCAAAGTGAAGCCTGAAAAGGAGTATGGGACGGTCGCCGGGACTGCCATTGAGTTGAAGCTAGTGAATCGTATTCGGGCTCAGGTGAAGAAATGGCGGTCGGATGGGTATCCCGGCGTGACGAGAACCACTCTTGAACTGTTGCAATGGTGGCGGCGCGATGGACGGGCACAGCGCCTCTTCTTTGCACAACTTGATGCGGTAGAAACAATCATCTTTCTCTGTGAGGCTCGGACGGATTTTCGTCAGGGCATCGAAATCCCACAAGAAGAACTCAGCGCGGAAAAGCGTACGCAGGGCTTCACGGGGTTTCGGCGGTATGCCTCCAAGATGGCGACAGGGTCAGGCAAGACGACCGTGATGGGGATGTTGGCTGCGTGGAGCATTCTCAACAAGGTCAATGATCGAGGCGATGCGCGATTTTCCGATGTGGTGTTGGTTGTCTGTCCCAATGTGACAATTAAGAGCCGGCTTCGTGAGCTGGATCCAGAAATAGGGGAAGCCAGCCTGTACCGTACGCGCGACCTGGTTCCTTCTCACTTGATGCCGCTCCTGACGCAAGGTCGAGTACTTGTCACGAACTGGCATGTATTTGAACCTCAAGCCATCCAAACGGGTGGGGTTGGCGCACGAGTGAACAAAGCTGGCGTGGAGATACGAACTAAAGAGACCATCACTATCAGTGCAAAGACGACGACGGCCAGAGGGAAACGGTATCTCACTCTGGAAGATCTTGAGCGGCAGGTTGCCGCCGGGATACTGACGGTTCTAGGAGAAGAACGAGAGAAGGACGGCACGCTGAAGAAGGTGACAGTTGAATCGAGACGGTATGTCGAAAGCGATACGGCTCTCGTGAATCGCATTCTTGGCCGCGAAGTGGGTAGCAAGCAGAACATCCTTGTGATGAACGACGAGGCGCATCATGCCTATCGCATAGTGCGCGAAGAACGAGATGAAGAAGAAGAGGATCTGTTTGGAGAGGACGAAGAGGCGGAAGATTTTTTTAAGGAAGCGACTGTCTGGGTTGATGGGCTGGATCGGATTCAGAAACTGCGCGGGATTAACTTCTGTCTTGATCTCTCGGCCACGCCCTACTTTCTTGGGCGAGTCGGCCAGGATACCAATCGGCCTTTTCCCTGGGTGGTAAGCGATTTCAGTCTGATTGACGCGATCGAATCAGGCTTAGTGAAAATCCCACAGCTTGCCGTGCGTGACACGACCGGCAAGGAGATCCCCGGCTACTTTAATATTTGGCATTGGATTCTCCCACAACTCACGCCTGCAGAACGAGGCGGCAAAAAGGCGAGTCCAAAACCTGAGGCGATTTTGAAGTACGCCCATCACCCAATCGCTATGCTCGGCGGGCTCTGGGAGAAGGAACGGGAAGACTGGATTGCGAATCGAGAAGACCCCCGGCCACCGGTCTTTATTCTTGTGTGCAAGAATACCCAGATCGCCAAGGTGCTGTATGAGTGGCTAGCTGAAGACAAAGCGCCAACCGGAATTCCGCCAGTTAAAATCGAGAGCTTCAAGAACAATGGTCGGCAACATACGATCCGCGTGGATTCGAAAGTGGTTCATGAGTCGGATTCGGGTGAGTCCAAGAACGATGAAGTTCGCTGGATGAGATTCACGCTTGATACGGTGGGGAAGCTCGCGTGGCCGACAGACCGTGTTGGGCGACCAATCTATCCGGAAGGATTTAAGGAGCTGGCTGAAAAGCTCAATCGCCCTGATCACCCGCCTGGGCGTGACGTACGGTGCATTGTCAGTGTGGGCATGCTGACCGAAGGGTGGGACTGTAATACAGTGACCCATATTATTGGACTTCGCCCGTTCATGTCCCAACTACTTTGTGAGCAAGTTGTCGGACGAGGACTCCGCCGCGCGAGTTATGAGCTTGGCCCTGACGATAAACTGACGGAAGAGGTGGCCAAAGTTTTTGGCGTTCCGTTCGAAGTGATTCCTTTCAAATCCTCGCCGCAGGGCCAGCCGAGGCCGAGGGTCAAGCGATTCCACGTTCATGCTGCCCCGAATAAATCGCAGTATGAGATTAAGTTTCCACGAGTTGAGGGCTATACCCAGGCAATCCGTAATCGAGTGACGGTAAATTGGAGCTCGGTTCCATCATTGGTTTTAGAGCCTGGTCGTATTCCGCCTGAGGTCGAGGTCAAGGGTTTGCATAGTACTCTGCAAGGGAGGCTGACACTCAGCGGACCAGGACGAAGAGAAACCGTCTCCTTGGATGAAGTGCGCGCGAAGCTCCGGCTCCAGGAAGTCATCTTTGATCTCGCCTTCGCGCTGACTCGTGATTATGCGTCACAGCCTAGCTGTACAGTTCCAGCTCACCGTCTCTTCCCTCAATTGGTTGCCATTGTCGGTCAATTCGTGGACGAAAAGGTCGAGGCTCCACCATCGACGTCCAAGAAGGATGTCCTTTTCTCTCCCTACTACGGCTGGGCTATCGAGCGCCTTCTTCCGAACATCCATGGCGATACCAGCCTCGGAGAGGCACCTGAAGTGCCCCGCTATGAAGCAACTCGCGGACCTGGTTCGACCGCCGATGTCGATTTCTGGACAAGCCGTGATGTGCGAGAAGTCACGAAGAGCCACTTGAACTATGTGGTCTCGGATACGAGTCAGTGGGAACAGTCGGCGGCATACTATATAGATAAGCATCCCCGAGTAGATGCGTTTGTAAAAAATGCTGGGCTAGGGTTTGCCATTCCATATCTTCACAACGGCCAGATGCATGACTATGTCCCGGATTTTATCGTACGACTCAAAGGCACATTGCCCCGCTACGTTATCCTTGAGATTAAGGGATTTGACCCAACTGAAGAGGTGAAGCGAGCGGCAGCGGAGCGATGGGTTGCGGCCGTAAACGCTGATGGTACATATGGGCAATGGCAGTACGGCATTGCAAAGCGAATAAGTGACATCCCGTCTATCATTACCGGTACGATCTGAGAGAACCGATGTAATCGCCTGGAGTTACATCACTCCTCCCTCAACCCCTCCACCACCGGCTGTCTTGCTGCCCAGCGGGCGGGGAAGTAGCCGGCGACCAGCGGCGCGGCGGCGGCAAGGCCGACGGCTTGGGCGGGGGCGCCGAAGGGCAGGATCATCTGAATCGTCCAGCCGAAGGATTGCGGGCGCAGGCTCGAAGAACGCACAAGAAGACAGCCGCACAAGCTTGCGACGGTTTTCCTACCGTATTTCCTCTCACCCTGATTGCGTGTAGAATGATGGCATGGCTGAGCAGTCCCAAACATCCCATCGACATGCTTCGACTCGGAGAGTTAGTCCGGTCGGTGATCGTCTCTTGAAAGACAAAATCGATGCCGCTCGACGGCTGTCTCCTGCCCAGCGTCTACTGCTGGCCCTAGAACTCTCCGACACTTGCCACCAACTGCAACGAGCGTGTTCGCTCAAGCGCTAGCTGAAATCGTACGTCGTCTGGACGACGCCAAAGCCCATGGGCTTTTGAATCAGTATGCCCTCATCGGAGGCTTTGCCGTTTCCGCATGGGGCATCCCACGAGCTACGCAGGATGTGGACTTTGCGCTCGCCATCGGTTCGACGGACCCTGCGACTTTGTCCCGACACCTTCACACGGAGTTTCAGCCAGGCGAAGCAGACGATCCCTTGCGCGGCGTCTTTCGAACTCACGTTACCGTCGATGATGGGTCAGTGCCCGTTCAATTGATCTTGCTACCATCCGAGTGGAACTCGATCGTCTTTCAGAATGTAGAATCCCTCCCTATCTTGAGCCAGACGGTTCAGGTCGTCTCCTGGCAAGCCCTCATTCTGTTGAAGCTATATGCAGGCGGACCGCAAGACTGGCTGGATGCGCAACACATTCTCACGATTCGCCGACCGAGCGAGAGTGAGCGGCAGACTGTGTCCGCTCTCGCCAATCAGCTTGGACTCTCTGCGGGCTGGAATAGGTTACTCACTCCATAAGCATTCCCCCTTGGGCCTGCCTAACAAAACCTACTGAGACCACACATTCTCTGAGAAACAATTACCAGCCTGGCCGTCTACTCCTCCCTCAACCCCTCCACCACCGGCTGCTTAGCCGCCCAGCGGGCGGGGAAATAGCCGGCAATCAGTGTTGCTGCCGCTGCGAGGCCGACGGCTTGGGCGAGGGCGCCGAACGGCAGGATCATCTGAATCGTCCAGCCGAATGATTGCTTGTTGATCACTTTGATGAGCAGCAATGACAGCAGCCCGCCGCCGACAAGTCCCAGCGCGATGCCCACCACACCGAGATAGGCCGCTTCCCACATGACCAACTGTCTGATTTGCCCCTCACTGCCGCCGATGGCGCGTAGCGTGGCGAACTCCCTGCGCCGTTCAAGCACCGAGGTGACCAGTGTGTTCACGATGCCGAGCATGGCGATGATCACGGCGATCGCTTCGAGCACGTAGGTCAGCAGGAACGTCCGGTCGAAGATGTCGAGGATCTCCTTCCGCAACTCGGCATTGCTGATGATAAGCGGTGGAAGCGTCCGGTCCTGCGCCTGCTGCAATGCGACGGCAACCGCCTGCCGGACCTGCTCCCTATCCGCCCCGTCGTTCAGATAGATCGGAAAGACCGTCACGAGTTCATCCTGCCAAAGCAATTGATAGAGCCCGCGATCCATGACCAGCTTCCCGCCGTCGGTAGCATAGTCGTAGAATACTCCTACGACCGGAAACGACCGCGCTCCCTGCGGCGTCATGATCTCCAGCGAGTGGCCTTCGCGAACGCCGAGCCGGGTGGCCAGCACTTCGGACACGACAACCCCGCCTCTGTCGACGGCCTGGTTCAACAGGTCGGTGGAATTCCCCTGCCGGACGAGATACTGACTGCGCCGGGCATGGAGGCGCAGATCGCGTGAGACAATCGCCACACGCTGTCCCTTCACCTCAACCCGCACATCCCGATAGGTATCCACCTCCGCTACCCCGGGGATTGCGGCTAGCACATTTTGCCAGCCTGGAGGCAGACTCTTCGTGCCATTCCCGCTATTCGCTTCCCGCAGCCAGGTCGAGGGGGCTACGACGATATCGGCGATCACGGTCTCGTTGATCCAGACTTCAACGGTGTGCCGGAAACTGCGCACCATGATGAGCACGCCGATCATGATCGCCAGCCCCACCATCAACGCCGAGACGGTGACGCCGTTCCGGCCTGGATTTCTGGCCGCATGCTCCACGGCGATCTCCCGCATCGCGCCTTGAATACCGGCAAGATGCTCACCCTGCAACGCCCGCTTTTTCCAGCCGGTGATGCACAACGGAGCAAGGCACGACAGCCCGGCCAATAAACAGAATGTGGCGAGGTAGCCCAAGATAGGTACCCCGCCTAAGGGTCCGGCAAAAGCCAGCAGTCCGGCCAGCACGAGCAAGCCGATTCCGCCAACCGCCAATCCCCCCACGCGTATCTGCCGGCTGCTCTCGTAATCACCGGGAGCCAACGCCCGCACGGTGGCAGTACGGCTGGCGTCCAGGCTCGGGCCAATCGCCCCGACCATCGAGACGAGACAGCCGATGAGAATTCCTTCAACGGACGCCTGCCACAGTTCAGCTGAGTCAAACCAGGATGCGGTCCCCTGACTCACCGGGGTATAGAGATCCGAGATCGTCCGGCTGACCAGAATGACAAGTTTTTGCGCCAGCAGAATGCCGCCCACGCTCCCGACGATTCCGCCTAGCAGCCCGAACAAGGCCGCCTCGGTCAGAAAGAGCCAGGCCACACGGGACTGGGTCATGCCGATCGCGCGGTAGATGCCGATCTCGCGCCGGCGCTGCGCCACGGCGAATGCCATCGTGTTGTAGATGAGAAACATACCGACCAGCAGCCCGACCCAGCTCAGGACCGTGAGATTCAATCGGAAGGCCCGCACCATTTGCTCGACCTGACGCGTCCGGCTCGCCGGCCGCTCAACCGTCACATGCGGCGGCACAACCGCGCGCACGGTCTGCGCCGCTGCTTCGATCTCGACCTCAGGGCTTGTGACCAGATCAATCCGGTCCAACTTCCCGACCATGCCGAACAGAACTTGGGCAGCGGCAATGTCCATGATCGCCACATGATCCCAGGACGAGACCCGGTCGGATTGGTCCTGAATCACGCCCGCAATCCGCACTTGCACCTGCCGAGGTCCGACTTGAAGCTGAACCGTACTCCCCCGCTCAAGGTGCCACTCAGCCGCCAATTTTCTTCCAAGGTAGAGGCTGTCGGCTTTCAATAAGTCAGCGAGGGGATTGTCATTCTGTCCCTGCATCACTCGAAAACCGCGGGAGTCAAACTCCATCAGCAGATCCAGACCGATCACTTGCAGCGCCGCACCCGGTTGCCCGGCATCGAGCCGCACCGCCGTCTGTACGATCACCGGCGACGCAGAAGTCAGGCCCGGTACTTCCCGCACCTTCGCGATCAGTTGTTCATCCAGCCCGAAGTCCCCGCCGGACACTTCCAAGGTGGTGGGACCGGCGACGGTGAGGACCGCCTGTTCGAATGAATGCAACACCTCCATATTGGCTGTCCGCACTGCCACCGATGCCGCCACGCCCAGCGCCACGCCCACAATAGTGAGGCCGGTGCGAAACGGCCGCTGAGTCATATGAGACCAGAGAAGGAGCGCGACGACTTTCAACCAGGCCATTGTGCGGCTCCTAGAGATCAGATTGCTGTTCGCACTTACGTAGAACCACGGTGATGGGAAACACCTGCACGCACGAAGGATTTACCGGCTGCACAGATTGGCCGTTTCGTTTACAGGTCGGCGACCCTTTGCTAGATTGACGAGGAACATTTGATCGGGAGTACCGCATGGCACGAAGTCGAGGGAACAACGCACTTCAGATAGACCGGAGCCCGAAGGCCGAGTTCTCCATTACCCCCCGGCAACGGGAGATTCTCAAGATGGTCGCCCTGGGCCA
>CAZXNN010000055.1:0-12855 GCA_964641915.1 uncultured Nitrospira sp.
TGCCCGAGCACCTGGGCTAGGTTATTTTCTACCTCGAAGCGCTGGACCGCGACGTGCGCAAGCCGCACGAAAACCCGTCCATTGGGCTGCTGCTGTGTGCGTCCAAGGACAGCGAGGTGGTGGAGTACGCGCTGAGCCGCACGCTCTCGCCGGCGCTAGTGGCGCAGTACCAGACCCAGTTGCCGGACAAGCGGCTGCTGGCGGCCAAGCTGCATGAGTTCTATGCCTTGAATGCGCCGGACGCCACGCCAGCGGCCGGTGCCCTCCGTTCGCGAACGAAGAAGGGCGGCAAGAAGTGATCGCCGACCTCAAGCCGTATGCGGAATATAAGGAGTCGGGTTCGCCGTGGCTTGGGCAGGTGCCGGGGCATTGGGAGACGCGGCCTGCATTTGGTGCCTTTCTGCCCAACCATGAGCGCAACCGCGGCATGAAGGAGAAAACGGTTCTCTCGCTCAGCTATGGGCGAATCATCATCAAGCCGCCCGAGAAGCTGCACGGACTCGTTCCAGAGTCCTTTGAGACATATCAGATCGTAAACCCAGGTGACATCATTCTCCGCACGGTCGATCTTCAGAATGATCACACGAGCCTGCGTGTCGGGATGGTGCGCAACCGCGGGATCATAACGTCGGCGTATTTGGCTCTGCGAGTGAATGCAGGGGTGAATGCGGACTTTGGTTTTCAGCTCCTCAATGTCTGGGATAGCAGCAAGGCTATCTATAGCTACGGCTCAGGTCTTCGCCAGAACCTCGATTTCTCTCATTTTAAGAGAATGCCTATCGCAGTCCCCCCGCCCGCTGAGCAGGCGGCGATTGTGCGGTTTCTGGACTGGGCGAACGGGCGGCTGGAGCGGGCGATCCGGGCGAAGCGGAAGGTGATCGCGCTGCTCAACGAGCAGAAGCAGGCCATCATCCACCGCGCCGTCACCCGCGGCCTCGACCCTTCTGTTCCCCTCAAACCCTCTGGCATCCCCTGGCTCGGCGACATTCCACAGCATTGGGAAGTAACCGCATTGCGGCGGTATTGGCGGGTGACAGATTGCAAACATCTTACGGTCCCTTTCGTCGATGACGGGGTACCGCTTGCGAGTGTTATCGAAGTCCAGTCATTCTCGCTCGATCTCCGTCGCTGTAAGCGAACGAGGCCAGATTCGTACCGGCTTCTTGTCGAGGGCGACAGAAAGCCAAAGCGCGGTGATTTGATCTACTGTCGAAACGCCAGTGTTGGTGCGTGCGCTTTGGTGGAGACCGACATCGACTTTGCGATGGGACAGGATGTATGCCTCATCCGCTCACAGTCACAAAATCAGAGGTTCCTGAATTACCTCCTTCATAGTCCTTTCATGGATCACGAGCTGGAGTTGCTTCTAGTTGGTTCCACATTCAAACGTATCAACATCAGCGACATCAAGGCGTTAGCTGTTCTCGTCCCGCCGAGGAATGAACAAGACGCTATCTGCAAATTTCTCGATTCCGCCTTGAAGACTTATGATATCGCCAGGTTGCGCCTCGAACGCGAGATCGAACTCTTCCGCGAGTACCGCACCCGTCTCGTCGCCGATGTGGTGACCGGCAAGGTCGATGTGCGAGCGGCGGCTCGGCTGCCGGAAGAAACTCATGAGCCCGAACCGCTTGATGACTCGGACGCCCTTACTGAGGGTAACGAGGAAACGGGAGACGCGGATCTCGACGCGGTGACCCTGGAGGCTGAGGCGTGACGACTGGCGGCCTCATCGCGCTGGTGGATCGCCTGCGGGCTCTACCGAAAGAGACGGAATGGTGCGAGTTTAAGCGCAAAAACTACGAGCCCCAGCAACTCGGTGAATATCTGTCGGCCCTTGCCAACGCTGCCAGTTTGGCGGGCCAACCACGGTCCGCTGTGGACGATGTGCTGCTGTCAAAGCTGCCCGATCGCCTCACCTCCAAGCAAAAGCAACGTAAGGTTCACAACTTGTTGCAGGAACTCAGACGTTCGGGCAGCATCGTCAATCGGGGGACGAGATCGCACCCCGAATGGATGGCGGTAGAGGCATCCCGTGATTGAGCAAAGGAGCTCTCTCAGGAAGCAAACGAGCATTCTAGGGAAGTCGCCGCAAAACTTTGACATAGCAGAGAATTATTCCTTTGCTAAAAGTCCGCAGATATAGGTTTTATAGCAAAGGACTTAACAAAGGACTGCTGGTTTGGGCCGATCCAGGCTAGGATCGCCTTGCTTGATGGTTGTTTGATTAGAACGGGGGTTGGTAAGTGGAATTGAAGGTCAGCTCCTTTGAAATCAACAGGTAAGAGAATCCTTGGTACTTGATGGTTACTTGATTAGAGGTTCTATGTGAGCATCGACACCAGCGAGAAGGGCCTTGAAACACTCATCATGCGGCACATGACCGGTGAGGATGGTCTCGCCGTGGCACCGAACATGGCCGCTGAACGACTCGCGCCTTATGGCGGGACGGGTTATATCGCAGGCAGCGCGCAGGACTATGACCGCGCCCATGCTCTCGATGTGCCGCAGCTCTTTGCCTTTCTGCTTGCCACCCAGCCAGAGGCGTTCAAGAAACTGGCGATGGCTGACGCCAACGACCCCAAGGACATCAATCGACTCAAGTTTCTTGCTCGGCTCTCAGCCGAGATCGGCAAGCGCGGTGTTATCGACGTGTTGCGCAATGGCCTGGAACACGGGCCGGTGCACTTCGACCTGTTCTATGGCACGCCTTCACCGGGCAATGCCAAAGCGGAAGCCCTTCATGCGCAGAACCGATTCTCCATCACCCGTCAGCTTGCCTACAGCATGGACGAGACGCGCCGCGCACTCGACTTGGGCCTGTTCATCAACGGCCTGCCCATCGCCACCTTCGAGCTGAAGAATAGCCTCACCAAGCAGACCGTCGCCGATGCCGTCGAGCAGTACAAGCGTGACCGCGATCCGCGTGAGCGGCTCTTCGAGTTTGGCCGCTGCGTGGTGCACTTTGCCGTAGACGACAGCGAAGTGCAGATGTGCACGGACCTTCGAGGTAAGGGCTCCTGGTTCCTGCCCTTCAATAAGGGCTACCTTGACGGCGCAGGCAACCCGCCCAATCCGCATGGCCTCAAGACCGACTATCTCTGGAAAGAGGTACTTACCCCGGTTGGGTTGACCAATATTCTGGAGAACTACGCGCAGATTGTTGAGGAAAAGGACCCGCGCACTGGCAGGAAAAGGCGCAAGCAGGTGTGGCCACGGTATCACCAACTTGGTGTGGTGCGACAGGCACTGGCTGATGTGCGCGCCCACGGGGCGGGGAAGCGGTATTTGATTCAGCATTCGGCGGGAAGCGGCAAGTCCAACTCCATCGCCTGGCTCTCGCATCAGCTTATAGGACTGAAGCGAGAGGACAAGGAGGTCTTCGATTCGGTCATCGTGGTCACCGACCGGCGCCTGCTCGACGACCAAATCCAGACGACCATCAAGCAGTTCATGCAGGTGGGCGCGACAGTCGGCCATGCCAAGGATTCAGGTGATCTGCGGAAATTCATTCAGGAGGAGAAGAAGATCATCGTCTCGACGGTGCAGAAGTTCCCCCATATCCTCGATGAGATAGCCACTGAGGGCAGCAGGCGCTTCGCCATTGTCATTGACGAGGCCCACTCAAGCCAGGGCGGGAAGACCTCTGCCGCGATGAGCCAGGCGCTCGGCGACGCCAAGGGTGATGAAGAGGAGGGGACCGACCCGGAAGACATCGTGAACGAGGCACTCGCCAAGCGCATGGCAGCGCGCAAGATGCTGACCAACGCCAGCTACTTCGCCTTCACCGCGACCCCCAAGAACAAGACGCTGGAGATGTTCGGCGAGCCGTTGCCGCCGGATGCGGAGGGCAAGGTTAAGCACCGGCCTTTCCATAGTTACACCATGAAGCAGGCGATCGAAGAGCGGTTTATTCTCGATGTCCTCAAGGCCTATACGCCGGTGGATAGCTACTACAAGCTGGTCAAGAAGACGGAGGACGATCCGGAGTTTGATACGAAGAAGGCGCAGAAGAAGCTGCGCCGGTATGTGGAGAGTCACGACCACGCGATACGTCTCAAGGCCGAAATCATGGTGGACCACTTCCATGAGCAGGTGATGGCAGCCGGAAAAATCGGCGGGCAAGCGCGAGCAATGGTCGTCACGAGCGGCATCGAGCGGGCTATCCAGTACTTCCACGCGTTCAAAGCCTATCTGGTGGAGCGTAAGAGTCCGTACCAGGCCATCGTCGCCTTTTCGGGCGAGCACGAGTACGGCGGAGCCAAGGTCAGTGAGTCTTCGCTCAACGGGTTTCCGAGCAGTGAGATTGCCGAGAAGATTCAGACCGACCCCTACCGCTTCTTAATCTGCGCCGATAAGTTTCAGACCGGCTACGATGAGCCGCTGTTGCACACGATGTATGTGGATAAGCCGCTCTCGGGCATCAAAGCGGTGCAGACCCTGTCGCGGCTCAATCGCGCGCATCCGCAGAAGCACGACTGCTTTGTGCTCGATTTCCAGAACAACAGCGAGGCGATCACCTTTGCCTTTCAGGACTACTACCGCACGACGTTACTCGCCGAGGAGACCGACCCGAACAAGCTGCACGACCTGAAGGCGGCGCTGGATGCCGCGCAGGTGTATTCGCCTGAGCAGGTGAAGCAAGTGGTAGCGTTGTTCCTGGGTGACGCCGAGCGAGACCAACTCGATCCGATCCTCGATGTCTGTGTGGCGGTCTATGTGGATAAGCTCGACGAGAATGGCCAGGTGGCCTTTAAGGGCAAGGCCAAGGTGTTCTGCCGCACCTACAGCTTCCTTTCATCGGTCATTCCCTACAGCAATCCGGAATGGGAAAAACTCTCCATCCTGCTTAATCTGCTAGTGCCCAAGTTGCCCGCGCCACAGGAAGAGGATCTCGCGAAGGGCATTCTCGACGCTATCGACATGGACAGCTACCGAGTCGAGAAGAAGGCGACGATGAAAATTGCCTTAGCGGATAGTGATGCAGAGATTGAACCGGTCCCGACGGATGCTCACGGGCACAAGGCTGAGCCAGAGCTTGACCGCCTGAGCAACATCCTCAAGACGTTCAATGAGCAGTTCGGTACGTTGTTCACCGACACCGACCGAGTCGCGAAACGTATCCGTGACGACATCGCGCCCAAGGTCGCTGCCGACGCCGCGTACCAGAACGCAAAAGAGAACACTCCACACACCGCGCGTATGGCGCACGACCAGGCGCTTGCCAAAGTGATGCAGCATCTCTTGAAGGACGACACGCAGGTCTACAAACAGTTCGTGGAGAACGAGTCGTTCCGCCGCTTCATCGGCGACATGGTGTATGGGATGACGAGTCAGGGATGATAGTCCTGAGTGCTCGGTAGAGATCTACGGTCATGGTTGAGCCCGGAGGCTCTGGATGTGGATTCTGGTTCTGATGGCATCACTCCCTCCTTTGCTGAGCAATACTTCTCTGAAAAATACGAGCGTAACTACAATATCTTCAATTCGGCCAGTCAGTATGCGCCGGATAATCCGCTGAACCCCGCGCAGGCCTTCGCGCCGGATAACCCATTCAACCCGGCCAACCGCTTTGATCCCGGCAACCCCGTCAATCCGGTGAATCGCTACGCGCCCGACAATCCCTTCAATCCTGCCAACCGCTATAATCCCAACACCCCCTTCGTCCCGCTCAACCGCTCGCGGTGACAGCCAAGCCTTGCGCCGGGTTGTCCTAAATGGGCCTGGAGGCAGGAGAGTCCGGGGTGACCTCGTTCCATTGGTTTTCTTCTCCGTGCAAGTGCACTATCATGCGTCCAGGTGAGGTGGACTATGGATGAGCAGCTTCTTCTCAAACGTATTACGGTCAATCCGAAGATTTTCGGCGGGAAGCCGATCATTCGGGGCCGCCGTCTCGCGGTGGAACATGTGCTTGGTATGCTGGCGGCCGGGGATACGACGGATACGATTCTTGATGGTTATCCATGGCTGGAACGCGAGGATATTCAAGCCTGCCTCGCCTATGCTCATCGGCTTGTCGGCCATGAGCGGATTGAGCCGTTTCCACTTGAAACTGCCTCGTGAAACTTCTGCTCGATACCTGCGTCTGATTTGGGACTGTTGAGCCGTTGAAGGCCGCAGGGCACGATGTCATCTGGGCGGGAGACTGGCCTGCTGATCCCGGCGATGATGAAATCCTGGCCCTGGCCTATCAAGAGGGCCGCATTCTCATCACCCTCGACAAAGATTTGGGTGAGTTGGCAGTGGTGCGAGAACAGGCTTATGCAGGGATTATCCGGCTGGTGGTCCTGCCCGCCTCTCAGCAAGCGCCTATCTGTTTGATGGTGTTGACTCGCTATGGAGCGGAACTTCAATCAGGTGCGATCGTGACTGTTGAGCCAGGGCGCATCCGTGTGCGCCCGGCGGCATCACATCCTGAATCTTTATAATATCTGAGTAGTGATACACAGGTCACGGTTGAGCCCTGAGGCTCTTGATGTGGATCATGGTTCTGATGGTCTTGCTCCTCGTTGTCACTCCCTCCTTTGCTGAGCCACGCTTCTCTGCACCGTACGCGCCCGACAATCTCTTCAATCCCGCCAACCGCTACAATCCCACCACCCCCTTCGCCCCGCTCAACCGCTTGCGTAAAAAGACGAGGGGCGGGTCTTGCCGCAATACATTGGCGAAAGGCAAGAGAACGCGGCACGTAACGACGGAGCTCTGACAAGGGATCAATCCGCTGCTACGAGGATGGTCCGGATAGTTTCTTGGTTCGTCTGCCGCCGAGTGCGATTTCAAGAGCGGTCTCGAGCCGGATGACACGGCCGGTGAGATCTTCGATGTGGTTCTGTTGTTTGGCGACGGTTGCGGTGAGTTGCTCGACTTTGTCTGTCAGCTTGATCGTTCTCGCAAATGCATCCCAGACCCGTTCCGTGAGCCCCATGCTCAGTGCTTCCTTCGGGATTTCGTCAACGCGTGGATGCGAATTTCCGACTGCGCAACCAGCGCCAACGTTTTATCGATGGATTGGATCGCCCGTTGAGTGGCCCTCGCCATCTGTTTGGCAAATTGGTCCAGCATGACGTCATCCTCTGCAGGGGAAAACCGCTCTCCGCCCCGGCGAAGCAGTTCGCCCATCGTCAGGTGTGCCGCTTTGGCCTTGCGGGCCAGGCGGCGCTTTTGAGCAAGGCTCATTAACACAGGGACTTGTATGCTGGTTTGCGCCATCTGAGACCTCATGGATATATAGGGCATGTATACCAAAGCAGACCTTCTCATGTCGAGTACAGGGTTCTTCATTCTGTAGGGAGAAAGCATACCGGGGTTTTAGCTCGAACGTTGCTGGCAGTGCTTCAGCCGGAGAGCCGGCTGAGGCTGGAATGCGTTGCGTCTCTGGTTCGGGGAGTGGGCTCTAGGCTGCCGCCGCGGTTTGGCGTTTGGCGACCTGGCCGAGGATGTCCAACGCGGCGACGCGATAGGCTTCGGCATAGGTGGGGAAGTTGAAGACGTTGTCGATAAAGGATTCGACCAACGCGCCTTGCTGCAGGGCCATCTGGCCGATGTGCACCAGTTCCGTGGCGGAATCTCCAACGACCTGGATGCCCAGTAATCGTTCGCCGTTCGGGTCGGCGATCATCTTCAAAAGTCCATGACCGTCACCGGAGATTTGTGCGCGGGCGACCTCCTCGAATTTGGCTCGACCGACGAGAGGATTGCGAAATCGCTCGTTGGCCATCTTTTCATCCAGGCCGATACTGGCCATTTCAGGAATTGTATAGACCCCGATAGGAATGGTCGATGCGGCGTCTCCGATCGGCAGGTCGAGGGCGTGGCGCACGGCGCGACGGCCCTGCTCCATCGCTTTCGACGCGAGGGCCGGGGCGCCGACCATGTCGCCGACGGCATAGATGTGTGGTGCGGTCGTCTGGCAGAATTGGTTTACGGACAGGCTGCCCTTTTCATTCACCTGCAGGCCGGCGGCGGCCAGGTTGAGGTCTTCCACATTCGCCTGCCGGCCCAGGGCCACGAGCATTTTCTCGCTCTTGATGATCTGGCCATCGCCGAGGAGTGTGACGACGTGTGTGGCGCCATCCCAGTGGACACTTTGGATCGATTGTCCGCCTAGGTAGTGTCCGCCGTGCTGCTCAAAGCTGGCGACGAATTGCGAAACCAGTTCTGAATCCATGAATTGCAACGGCGCTTTGGCGCGGTCGATCAGCGTGACCTCGACGCCGAGGAGGGCGAAGATCGAGGCGTATTCGCATCCGATGACGCCCCCGCCAATGATGGCCAGCGACTTCGGGAGATAGATCATCGACAAGAGGGAGTCGCTGTCGAGAATGTGTTCATGATCCACGGGGATCTCTTGAGGATTGCGCGGGCGCGAGCCGGTGGCGATAACAAAATGGTTGGCTGTAAAGTGTTGCCGGGCACCGTCCACGGTTTGCATTTCTACAGTTCGATCATTGAGAAACCGCGCGCGGCCGTGAAACAGCGAGATGCCGTTTCGCCGCAGTTGCTTGCTCATGTAGGTATCGTGCGTCCGGACGACTTCTTCCAGGCGGCTGAGCAAGGAAGAGATTTCGGCATCCGGCTTCAAGCTGAATTCAAACGCCGCGCTGGCTCGATGCAGCCGGTCGAGGTGCAGGGCGCTTTCACGCAAGGTCTTGCTGGGGATGGTGCCGCGGTAGACGCAGCTGCCGCCGATACCCCGCTCGCGTTCCAGCAGCGCCACCCGTTTGCCGGATTTTGCGCCTTGGATGGCGGCTTTCTGTCCGGCGGGGCCGGCACCGATGATGACAAGATCGAAGGCCGTGGGTGTGCTCATAGGTTCATCGCATTGACCATGGCCAACGCCTTTTCTTTTCCTGCCAGCAGCTGGTCGATATCGGTCGGATACAGGTTGAGGTCGGCAAAGACCGGGTGTTCGCGCAATTCTTCTTCAGGGAGCGTGTCGGGTTCCAGGAGATGGGTTGCCAGGCGGTCTGCGACGCACGTGAGCAGGCAGTCTTGCCTGAAGGAGGTGGCGTGATCATATTCCTGATAGCAGGCAATGGCTTCGGCCACTTGTTTGGGAAGTCCCCATTTGTCGGCAATCACGGTGCCGACACGGGTGTGGTAGCCGTCGAGGAGTTGCTGCATCACGGCCCTGTCGGCTGGGACTTTGAGTTCTTTGGCAAGATTCGCCACAGTCCGAAGGACGACCGGCTTGCCGATTCCGTGCAAGAGTCCGCAGAGGTACGCGGTTTCGACATTTACACGCCGCATCCGGGCGACCTCTTTGCCAAAGGCGCCGCTGGCCAGTGAGTGCCGCCAGAGCAGCTTCACGTGATCTTCGTGGCCCGGAACTTGGAATGCCCCGTTCTTCAACGATGCAGTAAAGGCAATTTCAGAAAGCAGATTGATGCCGAGCATGGCTACGGCATGCTGGAGGGACACGACCGGGCTGCGCGGCATATAGGCCGGTGAATTGGCAATGCGCAGGACGTGGGCGGCCAAGGCTTGATCTTGATGGATCAGCGATGACAGCTTGGCGGCGTCGGCCGTCGCGTCGGCAGCTAGGGCCATGACTTGGCTGGCCACTTGAGGCAGGAGCGGAAGTTCGACTTCTCCCGCGTCGAGTTTCTTGACGAGAGCCTGTTCCAGCTTCTCGGTGGCGGCAGCGGTTTGTGTATCGGGGGCCATTGGTATTCTGGCGCTCCTGTTGTTTGTCGTCGGTGTGAACTTGTGACGTGTCTTTGTCGGTTGGTTCTCCGGAAAAGTTGAGCCTGAAGGGACACGGCGTGACAAGTTTAGGGAGCCCTGACTATACTGCCGGAAGAATTGAGCATTGATTCGGCCGAATGGGGGAGATAGATGCATGAAATACCGATGGATTATCGGTTTGTTGGGGCTATGGTGCGGGCTGGTCTCAGCGGGTGTGGAGGCAGGTGAAAAGACGGTGACGCCCGGCACGATCACCAAAGAAGCTCGTGAGACCATTGAGGCGACGGCCCAGTATACCGCTCAACAAAAAGAGGCCTTTCAGCAGAAGGCTCAGGAAGAACTCGAGGCGATTCAGAAGCAGATGGCGGCGCTGCAGGGGAAGGCCGACAAGGCCTCGGCTTCGGCCAGGACGGAATTGCAGAAATCGATTCGTGAGCTGGAGGTGAAGAAGGAAGCCGTCAAGCAACAGATCGATGGACTCAAGTCGGCCACCGATGCAAAATGGAATGAAATGAAGACGGGTGTGCATTCTGCAATCGAAGAGATGCATCAGTCGTTTCAACGGCTGCGCTCCAAGCTGCAGTAAGGACCGGCATGGATCTGCGATGGCATTGAGGTTTGCGCTATATCCCGGCTGTGCGGCGAAGGGTGCGACGCCGGAATTGTATCAATCGACGATGGCGATCGTCGGCCGGCTCGGCCTTGACGTGGTTGAGCTTGCCGCCTCGTCCTGTTGCGGTGCCGGGGTGGTGACGGAGGCGGAGCCGGATGTCGCCTTGGCGTTGAACGCGCGGAATTTTGCTCAGGCTGAGCGCCTGGGTCTGGATATCATGACGATCTGCGGGACGTGTCAGGGCGTCATGGCGGCGGCAAACAAGCGATTGAAGAGCGAGCCGGGATTGCTCGATCGCATCAATCGTGTGTTGGAGCCGGACGGTCTCGCCTATCGTGGAACGATTCAGGTCAAACACCTGCTCTGGATTATCGTGCGCGAGATCGGGCTGCGCCAGCTTGGCGCGCAGGTGGTGAAATCTTTGCAGGGGCTGCGCATTGCGCCGTTCTATGGCTGTTATATTCTTCGGCCCTCCTGGGATCTCGGTTTTGACGATCCGGAAAACCCGACATCTCTTGAGCAGGTGATTCGTGCGGTGGGCGGGGAGGCGGTTGCCTATGCCGGGCGCACCAAGTGCTGCGGGTTTCCGATCATTCTCGAAAAGGAAGCGGTGGCGATGGCGATGTCCGGAGCCAACATGAAAGAAGCCAAGGACCAAGGAGCTGATTGCATGGTTACCCCCTGTCCTCTGTGCCACATGAGCTTGGATATTTATCAGGATCGAGCGGGTCGGGCGGTGAACGCTCAGTTGAATCTTCCCATTCTCCACTTGCCCCAGCTCCTCGGTCTGGCAATGGGGATTCCTGCCAAGGAGTTGGGTCTTGCGCGTCATTTGATCCCGGTCGATTCGATCGTCAGGCGTATCAATCAGTCTATCCGTCATTCTTAGATCAGGAGGAACGCACTATTATGAAAGTTGTTAATCTTTCAGAGTATCAGCAGTTTAGCGTCGATAAGATGAAGAAGAACAACATGTTTCAGACGGAGCGGTTCTTCTGCGACACGTACTGTTTTGAGCCGGGCCAGGAGCAGAAGGGCCATATCCATGGAAACCAAGACAAGGTTTATCTCGTTCTGGAAGGGCAGGGGACGTTTCAGGTCGGGTCAGAGAAGCAGGTACTGGGGCCGGGGCAAGGGACGATGGCGCCGGCCGGAGAAGAGCACGGGGTAAAGAACGAGAGTGGGCAGCGTCTTATCGTATTGGTGTTTGTCGCGCCGAATCCCTAGGAGTGTTGCGCCGCGGGAGGGTCGGTCCAGTCAGAGCGAACAGGTGCCAGATGTGGCGAATGGATGAGGTGGCTCTTACTCGGTTTGTAAGGGGATCTTCACACTGATGGCTCCGGCCAGGTCACCTTCTCTGGCGCCTTCTTTGGGGTAGCCTGAGATATCCCATTCCCCCTTCGGTTCGCCGTGGCAGGCAAGGCATTCCCGCTGGTAATAGATCGGCATCATGACCCGCAAGGTTCTCCCCGATTCGGTCAACTCGCTCACATAGGCGTCACCGTTCGGCCGACCCGACAGCCAATGGAGGACGGAGGACTCGTACTCGTCCGGCTCGTTTTTGGGATTGCGCGGTTGGATGGCGGTCTGTTTCAGTCTGACCTGAGACCGTTTGGAGAAGCGTGCCGCTGTTTGGCTGCCGAAGGTGGCAGGAATGAAATTCTTGTAGCCGATCCCTCGCTGATTGATGACGACCTGCGCATCACGGACGACGTCCTTGCCGGCTTCAATCAAGGCCGGCAGGAGCGTGCGCGCGAGAGGCGGCACGGCCAACGACGTTTTTGTTGCCGGCGCACTGAGGTCGATCCCCGTCCGTTGTCGATAAACTTCGTACAGCTGCCGTTCAAATACCTCCGGGGTAAAGCCTTTGTCCCCTTTGTGGACATCATCGAGCAAGGTCTGATTCTGGTCAATCACTAGGCGACCCGCTTGGAGTAGTTTTGCCAGGAGCCGCGCGGTCTCTTCCGCCTCGGCGCGGAGTTGTTCGGGCGGGGCGGCGTGACCAGAGGCGGTTCCCGATACGAGTGCCAGGGTCATGAATACAATCCCGACGAGACGAATCATAGAGTCTCCTTTGACTCGGTCAGTGTGGCGATACTGCCCGGCAGGTTCCCTGGGCATAGTGAGTCGGCATCTTCTGCACGTCGAACGGGAGTCCTTCCGCCGATGCCCGCCGTGGATAGGCATACGCGTCGTCGATCCATCGATGCCGCATCTGCTCCAGTCGCCCCGATTCGTGGAGCTGAAAAATGACGTCGTTGATAAACCACCGCAAGGTGTAACTTTCTTCCGCCATCACCACGGCATAATCGGCTTGCGTGAACCGAAGCGGTGTGTGATCGTCTCGCTCCAGAAGCCGCCAGTCTCGACGCGTGGTTTTGACCATGAAGTCTAGAACCGGGTGCGCCCCGATGATTACATCGATCGGCGGCGACAGGCCTGCGGCGGCATGTTCGAAGGCTGCGGGGAGCGAGTCGCACACAAGCACTCTGGCCGCATTCATCCTGGCTTCGGCATACAGATGTGCGGACGTATTGTCTTGCACGGCGATGGTG
>CAZXNN010000056.1:0-12733 GCA_964641915.1 uncultured Nitrospira sp.
CGACGCGACGCCCGGCGCCATGGTCGCGAGGGTGGCCGACTGGGCGCGGCCGATGCCGGCGAAGGTGTCCATCACGCCCCACACCGTGCCAAGCAATCCGATAAACGGCCCGCCGCTGATGGCCGTCGCGAGCACGATCATGCCGGACTCCAGACTGACCGCCGCCTCGCCGAGCACGCGTTCCAACGCAATCCGCACGGCGCTCATGCCGTGGTGCGGAATCTTCTCCCCTTCATACTTCTCCTGCTGCACCTTGAGTTCTTCGCAGCCGCCATAATAGACGTCGTACATCGGTGATCCCTGTAGCTGTTTGATCGGGCCTTTGCCGAACACGACCAGGGGACCTTTGGACTTCGAGTAGTAGCCGAGGAATTGCCCATTCCGCGTCTTCGCTTTGCTCAACTGCCGGAACTTGTTGATGATGACCGTCCAGCTCACCAGCGAGAAAAACAGCAGCACGGAGATCGTGATCTTTCCTTCGAGTGTTGCGTGGCTGAGCGCGAATGCTACGCCTCCTGAACTTGCTTCCATCTGTATGGTCCTTTCCGGTTAGCTGCCCGGTTGCGGTTGGGCCTGCGGCTTGACATCCACCTGAATCACCACGCCGCGTTTCATCTTAGCGACCTGCAAACCCTTCGACTTTCCGTCTTTGCCGTCGCCGCTCGCCACGACTTGTTTGTCCGCCTGCGCCTTCGCCTGTTGCGTGGAGGCTTCGGTTGATTTCTCCTGGACGCTCTCGACCGTCTTCGAAGCGGTACCCGACGTGCTGGAGGTCGCCGACGCGGTCGCCGACACCGTCCCGGTAACGCCTCCGAGCCCCCCGCCCAGCGAGGATCCTCCGGCGCTGGCTCCGCCGCTCACGCTGCCGCCGATGGCGGCGGTGCCCGAGAACGCTCCCACGAACGACGAAAGATTGCCCTGGACGCTCCCGCCGACATCGAACTGCACCTCGCCCTCGATCGTGCCGCCCTGCAGGTCGAGATTGCGGCCAGCGAAAATGCGGATGCGACGGCCCCGGATTCCGGCCGACGGCACCACGAGATCGCGGCCCGCGCGCAGATTGATATCGCCGAGTTCCAGCGGAATGCCCGTCCTCAGAGGATCCGCATCGACGAATTCCTTGAATCGGGTCGGATTCGTGAGCCGCAGGCTGGCGAACTTGTCCTGATTGTTGACGACGAATTGCTCGAAAATCTCCCGGAACACGGGCTCCCGGGCCGCGACCAAGGCCGCGACTTCCTTCTCATACGACGCCGTATTCCGGCCCAGGAAGTTTTGCTTCACGATTTCGGCTTTGATGGCTGCGATTTCCGGCGTGTCGAACTTCGGAAAGTTCAGCGGAAATTTGGGGTCGTCGCCATGATGGGTGAAGATCCCGCTCCCCGGCACGAGAAACTTGAGCGTGTCGACCAATTTGCCCTGCTGATCGAAAATGTCGATGGTGAAGAGGATCGACTCGTTGCGCCCGCCGCTGCCTGCATTGATGTCGCCCTTGACGGAGTAAATTGAGATATTTCCCCCGGTGAGCGTCGCCACCCGGGACTTGAATACATCGACGTCGCCCGTCGTCTTGATGTCGATGTTGCCCCCGCGGATGGTCACGATGCCGGAATTGACCCCCGAGGCGAAGGTGCCCACGGTCAGATTCCCGCCGGTTCCCTGTTCGATCGACACGAGGTTCGCCTTCGCAAGCTGAATCTGTCCATCGACCAGCAGCACGATGCGGTCGCCGACCAGAACCGGCTTGCCCTTGGCGAGCACAGGCGCGAAGGATTTTCCGTTGATCAGCGCCCCAGGCCGGTCGAGGACCAGGGCCTGGTCGAGGAGCGGCTGGGAGCCATCGAGGACGACCGGCAAGCCGTTGACTTTCACCTCCTGGCCGTCGACCGTCAGCCGATTGGTGCCGGGCGCGATCGCCCCCTGCACGAGCTGCGCATCCGCGCCGCCGAACCCCTCCAGGGCCGGGGTGGCGCCGAGGCCGTGGATCCAGATGTTCGCGCCGTTTTCCGTCGTAATCCGCGACTGAGTCATCAAGATGTCGCCGCCGACGGCCAGGTCGATCAGCCCCGGCGCCCCCACGTCGGATCGATTGTCGCTGCTATGAAGAATGCCGCGGCCGTTCCCGAGATCGAGCGTGCCGGTGCCTTGGACAAGACGACCGTTTCCATCCAGCGAACCGACCCGGATCTTCGCCTCTCCCTTGCCGATGAACCTCAGCCCGGGCCCCACCGTCGTCGCTCCGCCCAGCTTGCTGAACCCCATGTTGCCGCCCGCCGTCACGAGGGCCGTGACTCCTTCTGGAACCGACGCGTCGAGCGAAAACTCTCCGCGCGTCGCCTGACCGGACGCCGGGAGAAATGATCCGATGTCCTTTCCGGCTTCGATCGTAATCTGTTTCTTATAGACCGGAGAAATCAACTTGAGATTGAGCGAGTGGATGTTGCCCGTCTCACTCTTGAAACTGACCAGTTGCGCCGCATGGTTCGGATTCACGCCTTGGGGGACTTGTTTCGTGCTGTCAAAGAAATCGGAGAAAAGCCCGCGCCCGTTGGACAGATCCCCCTGATGAAGGCTCACCACCACCGGCTGTTTGAGCAGCGGAACCAATGGAATCTGGGAAAGAAGATTGGCCCGCTGGATCCCGAGCGTGCCCTGATTAGCGGCCAAGGGCGCGGTCGCATTGATGAAACGCGCCAGGGCTGGATCATTCGAGGCCGTCCGCAGGTCGAGCAACTGCCACGAGCCGGTCGCGGCGCTGTCGCCGACGAAGACCACCGCAAAGTTGCTGTCGGGCTGGAAACCGTCGGTCCCCACGGCTCCGGCCAGATCCTTCTTGGCGAAGAAATTCAACCGTCCGGTCAGCGAGGGCCAAAACCACAGCGGCGATTCGATCGTGATGTTGCCGTTCAATGCCCGGGCCTCGAACGAGGCCGGATAGGTCCTCTTAGCGACGGATAGACTGTCCGAACCAGGCAGTTCCGGCTTCAAGAACACATCGCCCCCCGTCGACGTGACCGATACTTTGCTCTCCGGGTGCGCCGTGATATATGGGTTGCCGAGATCCAGAAAATCCTCGACCAGGCCCCGGTCCTGAAGCAGTCCCACGCGGATATTCCCTCGTGCCGTGAGTTCCACCTCGGCCGGGAATACCTCGCCGAGCGACCCAGTGGCGTCGTCTAGACGTCCTCCGCCCAAGGTGAAGTTGGCATAGGCGTCGGACGATCCGACGTGGCCGCCCTCCGGATGAAGCGTGCCGACTTTCGTCCCCACGTTGACCGTGGCCTTGCCGTTGGCCAACAGAAATCCCGGACCGACTTTCGTATTGCCCGCCGCGCCGCCCAGGAAATCACGGCCGATATCCAACCTCAGGTTCCCGCGCTGATTTAGGCGGATGCCGGTCACCCCGATCCCCGTGAAGGTCCCGCTGGGCGCGATGAGGTCCCGGTTCGTCGTGATCGAAATATCGCCCCCCGCCGTCGTTTCCACAATCGGTTGTCCGGTCGAGCTGGCGGACAGCTGCGTCAAGCGCACGTCCCCGAACAGACCGGCGCCGCGCCCGGCCTCCATGGTTATCGACCCGCCGGCGCCGGTCGAGAGGATAGAGCCTCTGATTTCGATGTGCTCGTTCGCCAGAAGCTTGTAATCCCACCGGCTTCCGGCCACTCCCAATCCACGCTCGCCGTTCGTCAGTTGTGCGCCGTTCAGGAGCAGGTTGCGGCCCGCATTGAAGGTCAACGTGCCGGTCTGCCCCTCCGGCAACAGCCATTCGGAGAGATCGAAGCGGGCCGTGACGGTCATGTCGCCGGTCGACTGAAACTCGATGTCGTTCAATCCGCTGGCCGTGATGTCCCCGGTCAGTGCGCTCAGCGTCGCTGTGGTGATCGGATTGTTTCCGTCGAACACGGGATCGATCAGCAGCTTCCCGCCTTTGAATCCGGCCGTGGCGTGCGCGCGGAAGGCACCTGCCCACGTGACCGAGGCGGCGCTCAACTCGATGAATCCGCCGTGGCCACCGTTCGCGCCGCCGGATACGTCAATGAGCGCGCCTTTCTCGAACGTGGTGCGGCCGGTCGCGAGCCCGGCTTTGGCGATGACCGTCCCGCCGTCCGACACTCCGTTCCGGTCGCCTTTCGCGAGAATCCGGCTGCCGTCGGCCAGGGTGACCGCGTCGGCGGCGATCAGCTCGACCCGTCCGTTCTTCTGTTGCACGCTGTTGGCCTGGATCAGGCCCGACTGGTTGACCATGCGGCCGAAGAGGCTGACCTGGCCGCCGTCTGCGATCAGATCCTTTACATTCGTCGCCTGCCCTGTCGGCGCCGTGACTTCGACGAACAGGCCCCGCCCGTCCGGCCGGTTGGTCAGGTACGCGCTGGCGCCGGCCGCCAAAGCGATGTGGCCGCCGGGACTGGCGATGATGCCGGCATTTTCTACGTTGTGTGCAAACAGGTAGGCGCCGAAAGGGCCGGCGGTAATCTGCCCCTCATTGCGCACCATGCCGCCGATCGACGTTTCGGCGAAACCGTAGTGCGTGGCCGCGCCGCCGAACCGGTAGAGCCCGGAAAGGAAGTCGGCATCGGTCATATGCAGCGTGGAGGCGACGAGCCCTCCGGCGTTGACCTGTGCGCTGCGGCCGAACAGCACGCCGTTCGGATTCAACAAGATGACGGTGCCGGTGGCGTTCAACATGCCGTCGATCATGCTCGGATGGGCGTCGAAGATCCGGTTGAGCGCGATGCCGCCGACCGGCTGCAAGAAGCTGGTGACTTCGTTCGGCGCGATGTTGAACTGCCCCCAGTGGATCACCGCGTGCTGCGAGGCCTGCTGGATAGTGACCCGATCGGTTCCCAGGCCGGAAATCGCCGCCTCGCCTGCGACCACAGCAGGATTGACGGGATTCGCCAGGGCCATCGGCGCAACGCCGGCTGGCAGGACACAGATCACGGCCAGCATGACGGCGAGGAGCGATCGGCCGGTCTCCCGCCACCGCCGCAGCGCGCGCGCCAGCTTCGCACCCGTCACGGTCAGATGGCTCGTCGCGGTATAGGCTTGCAGCTTCATCCTGTCACCTCGTGCGCCCGTTAATAAGCCAGCGTCAACATAAAGTGGGCGAACGTGTCGCCCTTCTTACTGGCCGCCGTCTGCCGGAGCGTGATGCCCTGGTCAAAATGCAGGCTGAAATTATAGGGAAGCAGCCGCGCGCGCAGACCGCCGCCCACACCTTCCAATCGAAACTGGTCCTTCTGACCGGCCGGGGCCTTCGCGATCCATAAATTTGCGGCATCGTAGAACGCGGCCAGCTTCCATTCGATTTTGACCTCCGACGACTTGCGTCGCTGCCAGATCCAGTCGATCGGAATATCGATCAGGTTCGGTGTGGTGAGTTCGGCCCGCCCCCGCACCGCGTGGTCGCCGATGGCTTCGCTCTGAATGTAGCCGCGCACCGAGTCCGCTCCGCCCGCGAAATATTGCTCGGCCGGCACAAGCGGCTCGCTGGCCCACTGCCCGTCCGCATGCAGCGCGAAATTGAATCCCATCGGCAAGGGCTGGGAGCGATCCAACGACGCCTGAACAACGCCGAATTTGCCCGTCGACCCGGCTCGATTGCCCGGCTTGTTGAACGGATCGTTCGGATCGCCCGCGAAGTCCACTTTTTTCCCGCCCGGGAACACTGGCCAGTATCCCTTGGCCGTGGCGGAGAAGAGCGTCACACCCAATGGATCCGGCCGCACCAGCGAATATCCGATCGACACCGGAGTATATTGAATGGGACTCAACACGACCGCGGTTCCCAACGTACCGGGGAACGTCGCTTCGGTCTTCTCCAGCCGTTTGTAGTCGGCCCCGAGCGTGATGGTCTGCGTAGCTGCGCCGCCGTCGAAAATCGGGAAAAAGTATCGGAATCCGGCCACCGTCGCGTTGCCGGCCACCGAGACGTCTCCCGCGCTAACGGCCAGCGTACTCCCCCCGAGGATCGATTTACTGATGACCTTCGACGCGTAGATCGCCAGCGCATGCTGGGGCCCGGAGATCGGCGCGACATAGGTTGCGGAATAGCCCTGCACAGCCCCCCAGTCTGTCGGTGTCTGAGTCGTCTGGACCGATAGAATATGGTCCGCTTCCCAGAGATTCGTATAGGAGGCTTCCACGGTCGTCCGTATGGACGGTGTCGTAAACGGGCCCTTGTTGTCCGCCGTCACCTTGGCATGGAAGGGCAACCGGTCTTTTACCTTCAATTCCATATCGACAGTGCCCGGCTCCGTTCCCGCCTTCAGCACAGGGGTGACTTTCAAATCGGGATTGACATTCACGACGTCCAGTTCCTTGACCAACGTCCTCTCTTCCAGCAACGCCCCAGGGCGCAGCGACGGCAGCTTGTCGAGGATCTGCCAGCGAGGGTAATACTCGTTCCCCGTGACGCGAATGTCGAGCAACCGGCCTTCAACGACTTGCAGGAGGACCGTGCCCTCCTCCACCGACTGCTCGGGCACGCTGACGACGATCGTCGGGTATCCCAGGGCCTGATAGGCTTTTTCGAGTTCAGCGCGCGCGCGTTCGATATCGGCAATCTGCTTGCCGGGTCCTTCATGCTTCTTCAACAGCCCCCGGACCTTGTCCGGAGCGATCAGGGCGCTGCCCTCGACCACAAACTGCCGGATGGTGAACCCGTCGGTTCCCTGCCGTTCGGCCGGGGGCGCAGATTCACCGGCCGCAGACGAGCGGGGCGCCGGGATATCGGCTTGCGGGGCACCCGCGACGATACTCGGCCCCGCTATCGCGGCCATTCCTGCCAGAATCATCGCTATGAACTCCCTGCTCCGACTCTGTCGACCGCTCATGCTCCATCGCTTTTCTCAGGCTCCGACATAATCCGCTCCCTGCGCAGCACCACCGTTCACGCTGAGGGGAATTCAGACACAAGGATACTCTTGCCCGATTTTCACCCACATCCATCGTCGCGGCGGAGCATAACCGGCGCACTGTTACACGCAGGTTACTGACACCTTGGTCCCTTGTTAATTTCTGGTAAATCGCCTTCCGGCCTCTTGCCAAGCTCCGACTCGAACCGTAGTGTGCGCAATGGAAGGAGACGCAATGGCCGCTCGGTTTTCTCCGCGACAATTGATTCTCGGGCTTTATCTGGGAATCGGCGCGTTCCTCACCGCTCATAGCGTGAACGGCTACATGTCCTACGCACTCCTGCCGATGCCGCCGGCTACGGTTTCCGCAACCGAGCCCCCGCCTTCCTCCGCCCCCGGCCCGGCCGACGGGGATGCTCTGGCCAAGTCGATTCTCTCCTCGGGACTCTTTGTCGTGCCGACCCGCGCCGAGAGGCAGAACCCCGGCGCCGATGAAGCGGCGCCGCAAGCGCCGCCGCCGCTTGAACTCGCCGGCAAGCTGAAACTGCTCGGCACAGCGCTCGGCGGACGGGGAAGACCCGCCGCGTTCCTGGAGTTTCTGTCTGACCGCAAACAGCGCCTCTACTTCCTCCAAGACACGGTCGAGGGCTTCGGTCAGTTGGCCGTGATCGAGCGTGAAGGAGTCACGGTCCGGCAAGGCAATCGTTCGGGATATCTTCCTCTGGCCGACCCTGCGGAGAAACCCATCCCGATTTCCGTGATTCCGCCCGGCCCGAAAAAGGCGGCGGCCGCGATGATGATCGACCGCCGGCAACTGCAACAGAGCCTCTCCGATGTGTCCAAGCTCCTGACTGAGGCACGCGCGATGCCGTACTACGATCTTGCCAACAACGGCGCCCTTGCCGGCTGGCAGTTGATCGACATCAAACCCAAAAGCATTCTCGATCAATTGGGCGTCCAGCAGCGGGACGTCATGCTCAGAATCAATGGCATTGCCGTGACCGATCCCGGAACCATGCTGCGGCTGCTCCAGCAAATCCAGCATGAAAAGGCGGTGAAAGTGGACTTGATTCGAGACGGTCAAAAACAGACGCTCGCCTACGAAATCCGGTAAATTCCATCGGGTCGGCCCGCATTCCGCACCTCCCTTTCGATTTCAACATTCTCAACATTCACGCGGCCTCTGGGCCAGCCGGATTCACCCGCTGCCTCACGAGCACGCCGCCGCAAAGGGGAATTAACCGGAAGTTAATTTGTCGGTAACGAACCCGTCACGACCTGAAGGCTAATGTCGTTTCTGCGTTTCTAACCGGAGGTTCAATCGGCTCATGGTGTGGACAATTTGCAACCGTGGTTTCGTCTGTCTGGCGCTGTCTCTCGGGCTAGTGTGCGGTGGCGCGGCTCCGAGCGGAGCGGAGTGGTATGCGGCCGGGTACGGCGGCACGAGTGCCGGAGGCAAGCTGCGGGACGTGACCATGCCGGATTATGGATTCGCGCTGGCGAAAGCGCGGGCGGAGTATAGCTTCCTGCCGGCGAATGGCGATCAACTGACACAGAACTTCAAGACGTCCGATATTACCCTTTCGAACTCTCCCATCTTCGGCGCCAAGGTAGGTTATTTCTTTGAAAACCCCTCTTTCACCTGGCTGGGAATCGAAGCCGACGCCTTCACCCTGAAGTCCGACATCAAGCCAGCCACCCTCTCGACCGACCAGGACATCACCTACAGTCCGGGACCCAACACGTTACCAAACTGTTCGGTCATCATTACGGCTCCCTGTCCTCGAACGATCGTTGAAAAGGGTCAGTTCGCCCTGACAGCCAGTTCGCTTCGCGTCAGCGCCCTGACTCTCAACTTGATTGCGCGTTATCCCGGCTCCGTCCTGCAACCCTACGTCGGCGTCGGCGCCGGCGCCTTCTATTTCAAGAGCACCGGCCAATTCGACGGCAAGCAGTTTTCGCCGGGCTTCAACGCGCTGGCGGGCCTGAAGATCAAAGCCAGCGACGAGTGGGGCCTCTTCGCCGAAGGACGGTATAATCTGGCCAGCGTCAACAGCCTCGATCCGACGTTCGGCCTCAGCGGCATGTACAGCATGTTTCATCTCGTCGCCGGAGTGTCCTTCCACTTTTAAGATTGCCTTCCCCTCCTCTCTCGAAATTCCCCCCGCTTCCGGCCATCGGGCTGCCTTCTTCCCGTCGCTGCATGGCCGGCGTCCAGTCGAACGCCCCCTTGCAATCATTCGTTGCGGCGAGCACACTGGGTCCCGCCGCGATACCGGAAGGATTCATCGCATGTCTCAGACCCGTCCCGCTCGCGCTCCTGCGCCCTCTTCGACCATCGAGTGCGAGATGAAGCTTTGCGTCGAACCCGATTTCCGCTTGCCGGAGGTGCCCGGCGGCGTCCCGCTGCCCCGGCGGCTGCTGACGTCCGTCTACTACGACACCGCCGCGCACGACCTGGCGCACGCGCGCATCACCCTGCGTCACCGGACAGAAGGGGGCCAACGCCGCTGGCAGCTGAAGATTCCTCTGGGTACCGACCGGCAGGAAGTAGAACTTGCCGATCGGCACGATGAGCCGCCGGCGATGTTTCGAGAACTGCTCGCGCTCCATCTGGGAACCGGCCCGCTCATCCCCGTCGCCACTCTGCGGGTCTGGCGGACGGGGCTGCGTGTTCTGCGCCGCGGCGTGCCGGTGGCCGAGATCGCTCTCGACAGTGTGGCGGTTTTGACGAACGGCGGCGTCACCCAGCGGTTCCGCGAATTGGAAATCGAGCAACGGGGCCCCGACGCTACGGCGCTGGAGGAACTCGAACCACTGCTCCGTCGCGCCGGCGCGCGCGATCATGACGGCCGCCCCAAACTCTTTCGCGCACTCTCCCTGGCGGTCCCGGCGCCCGATGAACCGCCGCCCCCGGACACCCCGATCGCCGCGCATGTGCGGTGGGCCTTGGCGCAACAGGTCCGCTGGCTCCTGGCCCACGATCCCGGCACCAGGCTCGGCACAGAGCCTGAAAGCTTGCATCAGATGCGCGTCGCCGCACGCCGGTTGCGCGCCATGCTGCGAGCCGCCCGGCCCGTGCTCTTGTCCGACTGGGCGGCCTCGCTCCAAGGTGAACTGTCCTGGCTCGGCCAGGTGCTTGGGCCGGCGCGCGATCTGGACGTGCAGATCGCCTACTTTGCTGACGCCACCGCAGGGCTCGATGCCTGGGACCGAACATTGTTGGCGCGTCTGGTCGAGCATCTGCGCTCCCAGCGGGAACAGGTCCACCAGGCGCTCCTCACCGAGCTCAATAGTGCGCGGTACGTCGAGCTCATCCGCCGGATCCAACAGGCTGCCCACGATCCGGCCATGGTGGAATCCCCGCTCACCCTGATTGAACTGGCGAGTCAGGAGTTTAAGAAGCTGCGGCGGGCCGTCCGGCAGATGGAAGCCTCGCCCAAAGATGCCGCGCTGCATGAGGTCCGTATCAAGACGAAGCGCGCGCGGTACGCTGCGGAGCTGGCTGTGTGGTCCGTCGGGAAACCCGCCTCGCGGTTTATCAAGCGGGCCAGGGCAGTCCAAGACTTGTTAGGCTCCTACCAGGATGCGGTCCAGGCCGAGGTGAACCTGCGCGTTTTTCTCAAGGGCGCCACGACAATCCGGGCCGGATTCGTCATTGGACGTCTGGTCGAACGGCAGCGCGCACGGCGCGAGACCGCGCGAGAGGAACTGGATTCCTTGATGCAGCGGCTCATCAAACAAGGGAAAACTAGCTGGGGATAACGTCCCCTCTCGCCCAAACGTGTTATTCCTTCATCCTCACAACCCAATTGAGAGCTCGTCTGTCCGAGCCTATGCCTCGCTTAGCGCGAGACGGGCAGTGCGCTGAAATAGTAGGACGAGATGGCGGCCGTTGCGGCAACGTTGAGCGAGTCAACTCCTCTGACCAGAGGGATTGAGTATTTCCGAGTGGATGCGGCGATAGAGGCAGGGAGCAAGCCCTGGCTCTCATTCCCCACTGCAATGATGGCCCTGGGTGCAATCTCGGTGATGGTCCGAAGATCGCAAGACTCAGACGAAGGTACGATCGCGGCATAGAGCGCGCAACCTGCTGCGGTCAGAGGAGACAGCTCCGCCCCTTGAAACACCGGGAGCGCAAGAATCGATCCGGCTGTGCCCCGCACCACCTTCGGATGAAAACAATCAACGGAATCGGAGCTGAGCCAGACCCCTGACAAACCAAGCCCTGCGGCTGTCCGAATAATCGTGCCGACGTTCGTGGGATCTTGTAGACGTTCGCCATACACACCCAGCACTCGCTTCTGAGCCAACACCTCGCGTTCATTCCATTTCGGCAAGCGGACAACCGCGAGAATACCCTGCGGCATGTCCACATCGGAGAGCTTCTCGAAGGTCTCATCCTGACAGGAATATTGCAAAGCCCGCAACGCATTCCTGGCGGCACGGCTCTCCTGGTCTTCCAGCTCAAGATATCGGGTTGAAACGGTGAGACTGATGATCTGGGTTGAACAGGAATGAATGAGATCGCGGCAGGCGTGAGCGCCCTCGATGACGAAGGCGCCTTCACTGAGACGAGATTTCCTGTCCTGGAGGAGATGCCGAACCAACGACCCATGGGCGCGAGTAAGAGGGCGGAGCAGAGCAGACACGTTCAACCCTCTTACCGTCCAGGGCCAGGCTCGATGCAAAAGCCTGACAGAGAGCTACCGCCGCTTCCGCTCGGACGCGGCTTCTGCGGCACGAATCCGCTGCGCCCTTGCCTTGGCGCGCTTGAGCAGCGTGAGCTTCCCGCGGGTGCGATCCTGCTCGGTCTGTAGCTTCTCGAGCTGTGACTTCAGGTGGGCCTTCTCTTGTTTATGCAAATCCGCGCATTCGGCTTTCGAGAGCAGCTTCCAATCGCCTGTATTGCCTGCCCGCTTAATCCGAGCATCCAGCGATTCGCGAAGCTGGCGCGCCCGCATCGTCATGAGTGATTTCAGGGCCTGCTGGCGCCGCTGCACCTCTTCTTCTTCGGCCATGATGCCACGAATGTCCGTTCCCAACATGATTCCGCCCTCCTTCAAAGACCTAAGTTCGAACGGGCATATTGTACCTGAATTCACCCCTCACCTTCCACCGGACAAAAATAGACATAAGTCATTGATGTGTATGAACTTTGTAAAATTCGTATCATGGGGCCGCTTGCGGCAGAATCCGGACTTCTATATCATCCGCACATGCCGATCGGTGCACTCATACAGGCCTGGAGGCTTTCTCGAAACCAATCGATTGAAGCCCTCTCAAAGACCGCCGGCATCTCGACCGCTCAGTTAGAAGAAATTGAGACCGATCAGACCGATCCTTCCTCAGCGACCATCGAGTCGCTCGCAACTGCGCTTCGCATTCCACCCTCATGGCTGTTTGATACGCCCAAATCGTTCGATTGCCTGTTCAATGAATCCGGCGACGACGAGCTCCCGCCTCCCGAACGCACGGACCCCGTCACTGAACGCATTCTGACCGGCTCACGTTTGGATCGATCGCTGTATGTCATGTTGACCGCACTGATGCAGGCAGGCGATCCGAAACTTCTCCGCGCGGCAGAAATGAGTCTCCGCAGTCTCGTCAAACAATCACGCCAAGCCTCGGTCCCCTGGCAACAGCGTCCCCCGGGGCACTTCGAACCGCCCAGCGACTGATCAGCGAAATAGGCAGAGGTCTTTTGACACGGCCAATGCGCAGGCTGTTCAGAAACGCCGTCCGCTTCGTCCGTCATTCGTGAAGCGTCGTTCGTCTTTCGTTGCAGGATCGGCGGAGACACGCTCGCGAGATACGCTTCACGAGGAACGCTTCACGGATGATGAGAACGCCGCTGGCGGACTATATTAACAGCC
>CAZXNN010000057.1:0-12428 GCA_964641915.1 uncultured Nitrospira sp.
GGCCGTTTCTGCCGCGTGCCGACGGTCTTGTGCTTGAGCAACCGGAGTGCCGGTGAATGAACGAGAGGAAATTGATGAAGATGTGAGAAAAATTCAGGGGTTCAGAGAATGGAGGAGGAGTGAACGCGATGCGGGGAAGTATTGCCCATCATGGGATGCGGGGATAGCCCCGCAAGAGGGGAGGGGGGGAGCCTCGGCTGTGAAGCGTGGGCAGCTCCGGCTTCGCCATAATGCGATAGACCCAGACACGAAATGATCGTTGTACTGTTAGCCGGGCGCCTTCCAGGGCAAGAAGAACGGCGCCGCGGCATCTGGTTTGCCAATCGGTCGGCATCGTGCGCTATGTCGAAAGCCTCCGTGCCCATCGCTTCCCTCCGAGGCTGGGGAAAAAGGAAGGGGGGGGAGAACCGCCAGTCCCTCCTTATTGCTCGCTGAGCCCTCACGATGAAACGGTGGCCGCTCAATGTGCACAGTGAAGGACTGCCTGGTTGCTACCTGGGGAAGAAGGTTGGGAGGGAACTATTTCTATGCTGAGGTATTTCGGGGCAGTCAGTTTGAGGATCCGGCCATACCGCGTGGTGTTGGATACCTAATGGACTTTGAAGTAGACTTAGCCGCCAGAGCGTTTCCTGGTTGCCGAGTATTGTTGAGCTAAGAGAAGGCAGTAAATAACCAAAGGCATGGGGGGGATGGGATGAAGCCATTGAAAGCTTTGTTGTTTGGCCTCGTAATCTTCTGTTCTGGTTGTGCCAGCTATGTGACACCGGGTGGACCGGTGCGTTTGGCGGACATCAATCGTGCTGACGTTGCCGAAGTGGCTTCGCGCAAGCCTTCTCCAAATTTCCCTTCACGATTGGCCATCGTACGAGTTCAGGCTCCCCAATATAGGTCCTACACATCGGACAGCTGGGGCACCGGTCGCTTTAGTGTCGTGACGACCCAGGAAGTGCTTACCGAAGAACAGATTCAAGGTATGGAGAAATGGTCTTCAGTGGCAGGGGTTGCCCCGGTTAACCGCCTCCTGCTTCCGTCCAATTTAGACTCTCTTGATGATCTGAGAGTGTCTGCTGCAAAAGTGCAGGCTGATGTGCTGCTTGTCTATACGATCGATACATCATTCAGAGTGCAAGGGCGCGTCTATGCACCACTCTCCATACTGTCGCTTGGAGCAATGCCTGATCGGGATGCGCACATTACCGCTACGGCATCAGCCCTCTTCACCGACGTCCGCACGGGATTTGTCTACGGTCTATCAGAAGCTACGGCCAAGACTGCCGGACTAACGAATGTATGGGGCTCTTCAAGCACCGTTGATCTGAAGCGAGTGGAGGCAGAGCAGGAATCATTCAAGTTGCTCATTCCCCAGTTAGAAAAGACGTGGGCTGGGATTGTGAGACAGTATGTGAAACAGTGATTGCAGTGGGGGAAAACACAATCGTTAGGTCGGAAATATGATGACTCCGCCTCCGTTCCTGGATGAGGCCAAAGACATTGCGCGCCAGGTCCTCAACGGTGAGCTCAATCCTAATGATGGCTGCGAAAAGCTGAGCGCTCTCTGTCTACGCACGGGCTGGCCATCTGAGCTCACGGGGTTTTATGCGCTTGCCCACGAGCAAACGGGACACGAGCAATTTGGTTTCAATAAAGCGAATACGGCGCCACTAATTATCGCAGAATGCCATAGACTTCTTGGGATTCGACAATGAAGTGAGAAAAGAAAGGTGTCTGACACCTTTCTTTCTGTAGAATGTCCCCGCTTCTGAGCCTTCAGCTATTATGGGAGCAGCTAAACATTGTAAGGCTTCACGAATGAACATCTCATCTGGTACTACCAAAACAGGCGCTGCCTTCGAAGAACAGATTTGCAACTACTTTGATGAGGAAATTTTGGCTGGCCGTTTCTTTGCTAAGCCCGAATGTTGCAAGGTCAGGAAAAGGCCGAAGTACCACTCACGCGATCGCGGTGGGGACATTACCTTTGATGTCTCAATAGAAATTTCTTTGCCAGGCGCTACAGATTTTTCTTCTGTCGTGCTCATTGAATGCAAAAACTACACGCATCCGGTACCTGTTGATGACGTGGAAGAATTTTTCGCAAAAGTTCAGCAAGTTGCTGCAGCAAACGCAAAGGCTGTGTTGGCAACCACGGCATCATTCCAATCAGGCACTCGAGAGTTTGCACGGTCCAAGGGAGTCGGTCTACTCCGGTACTTTGATCGAAGGAATTGTAAGTGGGAGCTTATGCGATCACCCTCTGGCGGTATTAGTGGAGGAGTGTCCGCTGACTCATCTGATGTGGCGAGCGGCCTTTCAAACCTCGAATATCAAAGCGAAGTGTTTGACTTGTACCTCCAATCACCGACGCGGGACACGGGAGAAAAACAGGGACATTCTACATTTCCGGCGGTGGGGAGCGGCCGAAACTCACCTCATGAAAACTCAGTACTACACAGCCACAAGCCTTGACGGATTCGTCGCCACCGAAAACGATTCGCTGGAGTGGCTCTTTCCTCTCGGTGATCTGAATGAGTCCAGCTATCCGGCATTCATATCGGAAGTTGGTGCGTTGGCTATGGGGTCGGCGACCTACGAATGGATGCTGCGCAACGCAGACAAGGTTGCTGCTGAGACTGGTTCGCCGTGGCCGTATACCCAACCGGTCTGGATATTCTCTCGCCGCAAGCTTCCCCTCACTGACGGTGCCAATATCCGGTTCGTCAGTGGCGATGTGTGCCCAATCCATGCTGAGATGCGAGCTGCCGCAGGAGGCAAAAATATCTGGATCGTCGGAGGCGGTGATCTCGCCGGTCAATTCTACGATGCTGGGCTGTTGGACGAACTCATCATCCAGATGGGCTCAGTCACGCTTGGCAAGGGGAAGCCGCTCTTCCCTCGCAGGGTGCTCAGCCCACATCTGCGCTTACTATCTGTCCGTCAGATCGGTACGAGTATGGCTGAGTTGCGCTATGAAGTTCATAAAGGCGGCGCTGTCGATGCCGTCTAACAATTCATTCAAGCCGAAATCCAAAGGACCTTGGCTTCACGATGGCTTCGGCGTGGGGAGGATGGCAGCCTAGCGGGGCGTAGATCCTTGCGTAAGGAGCCCCACAGGGGAGATTTTCTTCCTATGGGTAGTAGATAAACAGCCAATTCTTCAGTAGACTTGCTCGTGGCGAAGAGGCTGGCCTTCGTTTAGGCCGATGTGCTGGCGGGAGATCCGGTCGGGAGACGTCTATCATGGCTGAGCTTGTCGATCGTATCACCGTGAATCCTGAGCAGTGCGGAGGTCGGCCTTGCATTCGAGGGATGCGGATTCGAGTGATCGATGTACTCGATCTCCTGGCCGCTGGGCTGACGCAGCAACAGGTGCTTGAAGAGCTGCCGGATCTCGTCGCGGAAGATATCTCTGCCTGCCTTCGCTTTGCCAGTAGCCGACTCAATCACCCGATCCTCGCTGCGTGAAGATCTGGCTCGACGCCCAGATTTCTCCTTTCATTGCGCCATGGCTGAGTTCGACTTTCAACATTGAGGCGATTGCACTCAAAGATATAGGCTTGCGCGATGCGACGGATCGCGCCATCTTTCTTGCCGCACGCAGGGCCGAGGCGGTTGTGCTAACGAAAGACCGTGACTTGGTCGATCTCGTGACCCAGCTTGGTCAGCCACCGCAAATTGTCTGGGTCACTTGCGGGAACACCTCAAACGCAAAACTGAAAGCGATCCTCACGCAGGCGTGGCCATCAGCTCGAACCCTCATTGAGCGCGGTGAAGCTATCATCGAAATCAGCGACATAACGATCTGATGGCGCTACATGAGAAACAAAGATGTCAGACACCTTTATTCCCTCATACGAGTGAATCTCGCCTCTTGGGCGGCAGATAGCTGATCGATATGGTGTATCGCCTCAGTGCGAATAAAACAAAGGGGTCAGAAATAAAACAAAGGGGTCAGACCCCTTAAATTCTACGCAAACGTAGGAGCGGGTGATGCGGACAGAAATTAGCCGATCCGGCTCTTACGCGGATTAGCCTAAATATGGTTAGGCGGCAGTGCCGATGAGGCTTTCGAGCGGAATGTGTAAGCGTCCATGCAGCCGGCGAATCATCTCCAGGGATAGGCTTCGTTTCTTGGCCAGAATTTCAGACACCCGACCGCGCCCGCCGAGCAGCGCTTCCAGGTCTCTGCGTGTCATGCCAAGTTGATCCATCCGAAACTTGATGGCCTC
Source organism: uncultured Nitrospira sp. (assembly GCA_964641915.1). Taxonomy (GTDB): domain Bacteria; phylum Nitrospirota; class Nitrospiria; order Nitrospirales; family Nitrospiraceae; genus Nitrospira_D. The sequence continues at coordinate 4,227 of CAZXNN010000057.1, forward strand.
AATGGGATCTGGCGGACACAGGGGATAGTGCTTCGCTTCGTACGATTCAACGAGTGTCGTTAAGACGTCCAACTCATCCCCTGCTTTGGTGCCAGGCTTGGCATCCATGAGGCGCTCGATGCGGTGCAGCGTGCGCTCATAGTCTCGCTTGGTCTTGATGGGAACGATCGTCATGGCGCCTCCGGAGTATCCTCAGACAGTGGTGGCATCGATTGCGTCATAGCCTGCGTGAGTCCCGACGAAACGGATGTAGACGATTCGATAGGGATAGTTGATCTTCACGATCAAGCGATATTGATTCCCTGCCACATTGAACACCACTCGGTTATCTTGAAGCACGCTCGCCGACCGAAACTGGGTTTTGACTGCCGAGGGGGTTGCCCACTCAGCCCGCGCCACTTCTTGATGCCAGGCTTCCAAAGGACCTTTCGCTTTGGGGTGCCGTTTCCAGAATGTGCGAAAAGTCCGTTTGGCAATGATTCGCACGGGGCGACACTACCACGATCCCAATATGGGATCAATAGGGTGAGTAGGAAGGAGAAAAGTGTCAGAAGTCATGTCCAAGCCTGAACGGTCCAGAAGTCGTTCGGGCATCGCGGGAAAACAAAGCAAGAAGAAGGTTCCAGGAACTATTCATTTCTCCTTCGGATGGCAGTGCTAGCCTGCTGGGCCATTCTTGCGAGTGAATAACATATTTGTTAGTATCGTCAGGTGGACTATACCATCACGTACTACAGTGAAGCCGTGCAGAGAGAAATTTCGGCTCTCCCCGACACACTGGCGGCTCGGTACGTCGTGCTCACGAGGAGGATGGTTGCTCTTGGGCCACATCTTGGCGAACCTCATACGAAAGCCTTCGGTGAGGGGCTGTTCGAGCTGAGGCTGAAAAGAGCTGAAGGCATTGCCCGCGTGTTCTTTTGTGCTCTTGTTGGCAAGCGCATCGTCATGCTGCACAGCTTCATCAAGAAGTCAGACAAAACACCGCTTCGGGAGCAGACGATTGCGGAGCGCCGTTTGAAGGAGATCAAACATGCAAAGTCATAACCAGCTTATCAAGAAGCTCATGCGTCGCCCCGGCGTTCGTGCAGAGGTGGAACGCCTTGAACGTGAGGAGTCTGCGCTGCTCGATGCGCTGCTCAAGGCCAGGCAAGCAGCGGGGCTCACACAGGCTCAAGTTGCTGAACGTATGGGCACCCAAGCGCCAGCCGTCGCGAGGCTAGAGCGCGCACTAGCAAGCGGCAAGCATTCACCGTCTGTGGCCACGCTGCGTAAGTATGTCAAAGCTTGCGGCAAGCGCCTCGTGCTGAGAGTCGCATGAAGAGTCTCCTCCATCACAGGAAAGCGACCCGTGACTACTTGAAAGGCGGTGTGAAGTGAAAAAGCGTGCACCTTCGTATGAAGAACAAATTTCCGAAGACTATGAGAAAGGCCGATTTTCGTCCGTGACGCCATCAAAAGCTGAACTCAAAAACTTCAAAGAGTCGGCCAGGGTTACGTTCATCAAGGATCGGAGGGTCAATGTGAATAAGGAAAGAGGACCGGCTGAATAACTGAGGAGAAAACAAAGGTGTCAGACCCCTTAAATTCTCTTTGTTTGGCAGCCAGTGGGGCAAAGCCGTTGGGTTTGGGGGAATGCAAAGTGGGGAGACCCCGGACATTGTTCCACCTCGCTTGCGATGGACTTTCGACATTGTGGCAAGGTAGCAGCCGACTGTGGCGTGCTGGCGCTTCATCAGACCTGCCGTTCTTGATCCACGAACCGATCGAATGTGATAACTCTTCGACATCCGGCACTTCCTCCCGGCTACGATCAATGGGACTGGCGCGTCTTGGTTGTCGGAACAATACCTGCACCTGTGCCGAGCCAATAACGCGCTTGCCCAAGGGAGCTCGAATCGGTATCCTCGGTCTCATTCCTGTGGCGAGCTTACGAAGAGGTCTCCCCATGCAGGTGCTGCTCGTTGTTCTGATCGCCGTGTCATGTCTGCTCCCGCTTCACGCCCAGGCCTTCACCCGCATCGTCGCCCAAGATAACGAACGGACCCCGGCCGGAGCCACCAATATTTCCGTCGCCTACTCCGACGCCTGCGCCGACTACGTGGGACTGGCCGTCACGATGATGGGGCGCAACATCTATCAGGAAATCCCTGAACGAGTCACGAAAGTCGTCGACCAGGCAGTGAAGACCGTGCGTGCCGAATGTCCGCAGGCGAAGCGGATCGACGTGGGGATCTGGAGTAATGCGAATCGCCGACCGCCGGTAGGGTTTCTGAGGGCCGAGCTCACGGAGGCCAACGGCTGGCAACTCAAGCCGGAACCGACATCGACCGTTCCGGAGGGCTATACCCCCTTCAAGCTCGGATTGGAAACCGGCAGCATCAAGGTGACGGAATCCGGCGAGGTCACAGGGTTCTATCCGCTTATGGACGGTTTGCAGGCGCGATTCGAAGGCACCGTCACAGTCAAAAAGTCCGGCGACTATATATATCGGTACCAAATCGAAGGGTACTTCTATAGCTACGACGGATCGCCCAGTCTCAGTAACAATCTGAAGCGGAAGTGCGAGCAGCCGAAGAAGGGCTATGCCTATTGGAGCGCCTTCCAGTGGACCACGGACGTCAATAATCGGCTGGCAGTCGGTGGCACCCATTGGGAATGCGGTGAAGCAAACAGCGGAGGGAAAACCTTCACTGTCAATATCATCGCCACCGGAGAGTCCGTGCCGAATCCCTTCTTAGTGGTGAAAACCGACAAGCTGCCGACACAGACTCCGGCAGGCCCGGTGGTGGCGCAAGGCAGCGGTTGGAAGCTCGCGGGGACCGACAACCTCTGGTGCACCAATCGGGAATTCACGCTCACCTACGACACGCCACACGATGACCGGCTCGAACAATGGACCGGCAGTGCCACGGCCGGCTATGTGGAATTCTTCAAACAACAGGTGTTGCCGCAGCTTCGCACGCAATGTCCCAAGATCGGGTCGCTCGTCGTGCAAACGATTCGCGCCGGGGAAACGGATGAGTACGATCAACTGGTCTACGGAGCGACCAGCCTCGGAGAAGTGCTGGTTCAGCAATCGCCGAAAACCGGATGGGGGAAACACTATTACAAGAAGCTCTGCGCCGGATGCCATACGACCGGTGCGGGTGGTGCGCCGATCGCGGGAAAGCCAGATGGATGGAAGCGGCAGCCTCTCTACGATGCGCCGGTCGGCGCCGACATGGTCTATCACTTCAACAAAATGCATTGCCCGGACTGCACGGGGGAGCAGTTGAACACGCTGATCCGCACCATCCACACCGAGCTGATGCCCGCGGTCACGGAGATTGAGCCGCGGCAACAGAAGCTGGCGGCCTACGCGAACAACCCCGGCCCGGAACAATTGATCAAGAGCGGGCTGCTCAATGACAGCGAGTTGATTGCCAAGATCTACCAAGGCGGGGCCGTCAGTCAGGCGGAACGAAACCGGCTGCGTTCTCTCTTTCTCGACTACATCTGGTTCTTCGACAGCACATGCAGGAAACTGCTGCCTCCCAATCCCGCGACATTCACGTACACCTACCAAGTGCGTGATCGCACCATCCAGGGGCCTATCCACGATACCGACGTCTACGTCACCAAAGACGGCCCCACCGTGCACATGGACCCGAAATATTATGCAGTTTTTGCCAAGAACCCTGGAACGATGTGGCGATTCGCGGCCAAGTTCGATAACCCCCTGAGTCCCGGTATCGCCAACTCTGTGAAAACCGGCAATGAGGGTTGGGATTGGCTCGCTCGGAAAATAACGCCGGATGCGGAGCTGATTATGAAACGCACGGCCGATATGCGCGCGCTGCTGGCCAACGAGCCGTACTGCGCCAGTCCCGCCAGCAGGCAATTCATCGACAACCTTCACAGAATGTTGGAGAGCGGCCCGCCGACCGCCAGCGACATCGATCCGCCCGATAGCGCGATGCCTGGACGCAGCGCAGGTTCTCCTTCCGGGAAAGCCGCCCAGGCAGCTCCATCGCTGCCTGCTGCTCCAAGCTCTGCAAAGCCACTTGTCGCCCCTGCGTCCGACCAGGCGCGCGCGCAGGCCGGCCGGTCGGGGGATCGTTCGGCGAGCAGTCCGGTTGCGCCATCGTCAGCCCAGTCTTCCGCCGTGCATCCTGAGTCCGCCGACGGGGATACCGCGGTGAACGCCGAGAATCGAGCGTCAGATGGGGCACGCGCCTCAGCCGGTGCGCCCGAAGCCGGCAGGGCCGCCCCTCCCGAACCTCTCGCGCAACCCGAGCGTGCGACTCCTTCGAGCCCAGAAGGCCTCATCGGCACGCCTGCCCCGCCAAGCAAGGAGCGCGCAGTGGCCGATTCGCAACGGCGCGCCGCGGAAATTCAGGAACTCAGCCGCGCACACGCTCAGGCGATGGAAGAGGCTTCGCAGGAGTTCAAGACAAAGATGAGACACGCCACACCGCCAGAGCGCAGGACGTTGCAGCAGGAGTTTCGCGAGCGGCAGCGGAAACGTCAGATGGACTTCCAGGAGAAACTCCGGCAGCTATCGGGTCGCTGACCCCCTGCTTTATCCATCTCCAAGTCTTGTCCGTGTGATTCCGCAGGAGTAAGTTGACGGATAAGTCAATGCATCTCTTGCGAGGCAAGCCGGAGGGAGCGATTCGTCGCTCCTAGAAGGGGTTACTGCCGCCGGTCGAGACTCAGCCAGACCTTGAGCGAGTTCATGAGAAACCCTCGCGACGACCATGAGGAGCGGTGCTTTCCAATCGTGGAGGAGATCGACATGCGTCACATCATTCTGGGCCTTGCCGCTGTGAGCGTGCTGGTGTCGTCGCCGGCTGTTGCGACTGAGGTGAAAAGCCACCCCGCGTTTACCCCGTACGCGGGGAGCATCGCGACACGGCGCGACGACGACGGATTCAAAACGTATTCGCTGGTCACCACGGTCAACGAGAAGGGCAAGACGGACGAAGAGACGCTCCGAACGCTGAAAGTCAAGGGCAACGTCGTTCGGTTCTCATACGAGAACCCGAAGGATCGGTCTGCGCACGAGATCTACACCAACTATCGCCAGGGGTTGGAGCAGGGCGGCTTCAAGATTCTCTATGCCTGCGCCGGGAGGGAATGCGGTCCGAACCATGCCACCAGCCGATGGGGGCGGGTGACAGGGATGAAGTACTTCACGCCGGAGATGCGCTATCTGGCCGCGAAAGGTGCAAGGGACGGACAAGATATTTACATCGCGGTCCTGGTGGCGAAGCTGCGCCATCAGGTCGAAATTGTGGAAGTCAACCAGATGGAGACAGGGCTCGTCACGGCCGAGTCGATCGGGGAGGGCCTGAAGGCGGAGGGGCGTGTCGTCCTCGACGGCATCTTCTTCGATACCGACAAAGCGACGCTCAAGACGGAGTCGAAGCCCGCGCTCGATGCGATCGCGACGTTTCTTCGCGACCACGCCGCGCTGAAGGCCTATATCGTCGGGCATACCGATAGCACTGGAGCGTTCGAGCACAACATGCAGTTGTCCAAAGACCGCGCCGCAGCCGTTCACGAGGCACTCGTCAACGACTACAAGATCGCGCCCGAGCGTCTGGCTGCGCACGGAGTCGGTCCCCTCTCTCCGGCCCGTACGAACAAGACCGACGCCGGGCGGATGAAAAACCGCCGTGTCGAGTTGGTCGAGGCAGAATAGCGGTGCCAGGTATCAGGCGGAGAAGTCGGGGGTAGCTCAGTCAGATCCTCGTCATGTGTCCGCCGATCGCCAAACAGCGCCCAGTAACGGAAAGCCTGGGAAGTTCAGGCTGGCCCCTTCAAATAGTACGGGGATACCGGAGTCGTGAACTGACCGGCACCCCGGAGAGATCAAAACCCACTGATTTCTCTGCTGGAATGGCTGAGCCGAGCGTGCCAGTCCTCGGTTTTCCCGCTCCCCCCTGTGTTCCTTCCATGCGCTGTCACATTCCCTGCGGCTGAACGGTCTTATCGGTGTCGTCAACCAAACCATGGGGGCACCTATGAAGACATTGCTCAGAGTCGATGCCAGCATTCGCCACGCAGGGTCATACACTCGCACACTAACGGAGTACTATGAGCAGACGTGGCTTCGTGCCAATCCGGACGGACGCGTTATCCGCCGTTGTCTGACGACGGAGCCCGTACCGCATCTCTCGCAGGAGGCGTTGGAAGCGTTCGATGGGCTAGACGATCGCTCCGGAGCCCGCGCGCTGTCGGATGTCCTGATCCGGGAATTCCAGTCCGCAGATCACATCGTCATCGGTTCCCCGCTGTATAACTTCTCGTTCCCGTCTTCGCTCAAGGCCTATTTCGATCATGTCGTCCGCTCAGGCGTGACATTTGAGGTCTGGAATGGAGAGTATCGCGGCTTGTTGGAGGGCACGTGTGCGACTGTGATCACCGCTCAGGGGGGCCAGAGGACGACTGACGGCGCGGATGATTTCCAGACCGCCTATCTCCGAAAGATTCTGGAGTTTGTCGGAATCGGTGATCCGAACGTGATTACGCTTGACGGGACGAGCTTGGATGAGAACGGTGCAACGTCGGCGCTGGCCCGCGCCAAACGAGACATCGACAAGTTATTCGACCAGGCTGTCCCCGGGGCATGGTACGGAGATTTCAGCGACGAGGACAAACGAGCCCTCGCCCGTTTGCGTGAAGGGCAAGCCGATGCCATTATCTCGGGGGATGCAGACGCGTACACCGCTCTTTGCGCAGAGACCGTTCAATTGCTCATACCGGGGCGCGACCTGATTTGTGGGCTGGCTGCATTCCGCGAGGCGGAGCAGGCGCTGTTTGCGACCGCCAGGTTCAAGGCGTTTCGCAAGTATCCCGTTAGCGTAGAGCGCAGTGGAGACCTGGCGATAGAAGTCGGCCGCCAGGAAATCGTCATGGATAAGCTGGCCGGCGGCGGAGTCTGTGCAGGACACCAAAAGTATACGCACGTGTTCCGCCGCACCGGGGCAGGGTGGCGTTTCGCACTGCTCATGTCCAACCCGAGCGAGTAGCTGATATGCAGGATACAAAAGCGGAGATCTTTGAATTGTATCGCAGGACCCTGGAGGGGATTGCCTACAGGATGTTGGGGTCGCTCGCGGAAGCGCAGGACGTTGTTCAGGACACGTATCTCAAATGGCACAAGATTGACGATGCCACGCTGGAGAATCCCCGTGCGTGGCTCATGACTGTGTGCACGCGAACCGCACTGACGCTGCTGCAATCGGCGCGAAAACGCCGGGAAACGTATGTCGGCGAATGGCTGCCGGAACCGTATCCTGACGAGCCTGGACTGGACCCAGGCGCCCAGGTTGAGTTGAAGGACACTGTCTCGATCGCACTCCTGGTTGCACTGGAGAAGCTCTCACCGGTGGAGCGTGCGGTGTTCTTGCTGCATGATGTGTTCGAACTGACCTTCGGGGAGATCGGCGACATTCTGGAACGAAGCAGTGCGAATTGCAGGCAGCTTGCCGTGCGGGCGCGTACCAGGATTCGGGCGGACCGTCCAAGGTTCCGGGCCGGTCCGGTGGAACACCGCAGGTTGCTGGAGAGCTTCATCTCCGCGGCCCGGGACTGCAACGTTCAACCACTCATTGCCCTCTTGGCCGAGGAAGTGGAGACATACTCCGACGGGGGCGGCAAGGCCGAAGCCCTGCCTGAAGTGCTGCGCGGCGCCGGAGCAGTTGCACAATTCTTTGTGTCCGTATTTGCCCGCTACCGGCAACGCGGCGTTCGAGTCCAGACGATACTGCAGTCCTTCAATGGATCTCTTGGCGTACTGATCGTGGAAGACACGCTGCTGTCTACGGCCCTTACAATAGAAGCTGATGCCGGACGTATCCGGCGCATTTATGCGGTTCGCAATCCCGATAAACTACACGGATTTCGGCTTTGTGGTGCGTGGGCTGCTCCCGGCGATCTGGTGCCTGGTGCGGCGAAAGACAGGGGGCAGACCCCTTAAACTCTCTTCAGTCTCAGGACAATAGAACCAAAGAATTACTGACGAGATTCTGAATTTCTTGATGTGAGGGGACTTGCGCGAGTTGCTAGCGCACTAGCCCTTGGGACAAAACAAGGGAGGCTAGGCGCAAGGGTGTTGTTGAATAACGCTCTTTCCTGCCTGGGCTGTGTGATCTGTCGGAGTTGACAGGTGTCACGCACCACATTACACTTCTGGCGTGATTAAGACCTTTGCCG